>NZ_JBSGBK010000051.1:0-61301 GCF_053601215.1 Amycolatopsis sp. NPDC004772 | reverse complement strand
CACAGCCACCCCGGCCACAGCCACCCCGGCCACAGCCACCCCGGCCACAGCCACCCCGGCCACAGCCACCCCGGCCACAGCCACCCCGGCCACAGCCACCCCGGCCACAGGCACTCCGGCCGCGGCGGCCGCGGGCCCGTGACGCCGCCCACCCGCGGCACCGTCGCGATCGCGACTACCGTGGCCGGTATGAGCAACACCGAGGCCGCCCCCGCCGAACTCGCCTGCGGCGATCGGCCCGCGGCCGCCGATCCCGACCGGCCGGCCGTCGAGGTCCTCACGCCGCGGGAGGTGCCCCTCGGCGGGCCGCGCGCGATGCGGGTCCGGCGCACCCTCCCCCAGCGGTCGCGGTCGCTGATCGGCGCGTGGTGCTTCGCCGACCACTACGGCCCGGACGACGTCGCCGGGCCCGGGGCGATGGACGTCGCCCCGCACCCGCACACCGGGTTGCAGACCGTCAGCTGGCTGTTCTCCGGCGAGATCGAACACCGCGACAGCCTCGGCACGCACGCGCTGGTCCGGCCCGGCGAGCTGAACCTGATGACCGGTGGGAACGGCATCTGCCACTCCGAGGTCTCGACCGCCGCCACCAAGACGTTGCACGGCGTACAGCTCTGGGTGGCCCTGCCCGAACGGCACCGGCACACCGCGCGGGCGTTCGACCACTACGTCCCTTCGGTGAACCGGATCGAAGGCGCGGAGATCCGCGTGTTCCTCGGCTCGCTGGCCGGCCGGACGTCGCCGATCCCGACGTTCACGCCGCTGCTGGGCGCGGAAGTCGTGCTGGGGCCGGACGCCCACATGTCGCTCGGCGTGGACCCCGGGTTCGAGCACGGCGTGCTCGTCGACACCGGCGACGTCGTCGTGGCCGGCACCCGCGTCCGGGCGGCGGAGCTGGGTTACGTCGGCACCGGGCTGCGCTCCCTGACGTTGAGCAACCGCGGCACCGAGCCGGCCCGGTTCCTGCTGCTGGGCGGCACGCCGTTCGACGAAGAGATCCTGATGTGGTGGAACTTCGTCGGCCGCGCCCACGAGGAGATCGCCGCGTTCCGCGAAGCCTGGCAGGCCGGGTCGGACCAGTTCGGCGAAGTGACCGGCTACGCGGGCGAACGGCTGCCGGCGCCCGCGTTGCCGGCCGTGCGCATCAAACCGCGTCGTAACCCGAGCTCAGGCCAGGAAACCGCCCACGGCTGATCCGAAGGCCGGCGCGTCGTCCAGCCACGGGTAGTGCGCGGCCCCGGCCAGCACGGTGGCGCGGCCGTCCGGGAAAAGCGCGGCGAAGCGATCCGCGACGGCCGGGCTGGCGATCCAGTCCAGGTCCCCGGTCAGCACGAGCACCGGAGCGGTGACCGCGGCCAGTGCGGCGCGGGTCGTCTCGGGCTCGAAGGCGCCGGTGGAGTTGTAGATCCGGGCGGCCGCTCCGTTGCGCTGGCCGGGTTCGCCGGCCTGGTGCTGCCGGGCCGCCGCGTCCCAGCGGCCGTAGTAGAACGGGGCGAAGGTGGCCCAGTCGGCGCGGGTCGCCGTCTTCGCGGCGATCGATTCGTACGCGGCGGCCGCGGCGGCGAACCAGGGCTCCCCGGCGCGGCGGGCCATGATGCGCCGGCGTTCGTCGGCCGGGACGTCGAAGCCGACGGCCCGCGGGCTCGGCGCGATCAGGGCGAGCCGGCTCAGCCGCTGCGGGTACCGGGCCGCGTACCGGACGGCCAGGCTCGCCCCGGCCGAGTGCCCGAGGAGGGCGAAGCGGTCGAGGCCGAGGTGCTTGCGCAGGGCCTCGACGTCCTCGATCTGGCGGTCGCAGCGGTAGGTGGCGGGGTCGGCGGGCCGCTCGGACGCGCCGGTGCCGCGCAGGTCCAGCACGGCGGTGCAGCGGCGGGCGGTGAGGCCGCCGAGGTCACCGAGGTATGCGCCGGCTCGCATCGGGCCGCCGGGCAGGCACACCACCGGGGGCTCGGCTCCGGCTCCGGCGAGGTGGACGGCGAGGGCGGTTCCGTCCGGCGCGGAGAAGATCGGCACGGCCCGACCCTGGCAGGTCCGGGCCGGGGGAACAAGCCCTCACGCCAGCACGACCAGGCGTTCCAGCACGGCGAAGACCCGCTCGACGTCGGCCTCGGTCGTCCGCCAGTTGCTGAAGGCGGCGCGCAACGCCGGGCGGCCGTCGTACACCGTCGGCGTCAGGAAGGTGGTCCCCTCCTCGGCGATGGCGTGCACGAGCGCGTCGATCCGGTCCTGCGTGACGTCCCCGGCCGGGGTGAAGCAGACGACGTTGAGCCGCACCGGTGCCAGCAGCTGCCAGTGCGGTGACCCGTCGATCCGCGCGCCCAGGTCCCGGGCCAGCGCGACGCAGCGCTCGACGATCTCGCGGTGCCCGGCGCGGCCGTACGCCACGAGCGAGAACCAGGCCGGGAGCGCGCGCAGCCGCCTCGAGTTCTCCGGTGTGAGGTGCAGGAAGTCCGGCGTCTCCCCGATTTCGCCGAGGTAGGCGGCGTTGTTGCTGAACACGCGCAGCTGCAGGTCGCGGCGGCGGGTGAACTGGACGGCCGAGTCGTAGGGCACGTTGAGCCACTTGTGCAGGTCGACGACCACCGAGTCGGCCTGGTCGAGGCCCGCGGTGAGCACCGCGTGTTCCGGGGCCAGCGCGGCGAACCCGCCGAACGCGGCGTCGACGTGCAGCCAGAAGCCGTACCGCCGCTTGAGGCCGGCGATCGCCTCCAGGTCGTCGAAGTCGACGGTGTTGACCGTCCCGGCGTTCGCGACGACGACGGCGGGCCCGTCGAGCATCTCGAGCGCTTCGGCGAGTTTCTCGACGTCGACGGCTTCACGGCCCGGGAGCACCGGCACCTTCCGCAGGGCGGACCGGCCCATCCCGAGGAACGACAACGCCTTCAGCACGCTCGAATGCGGCGAGCCGGACAGCACGGTGACGGGACCGAGCGCGGCGGCACCTTCGTCGGAGACGGTCACGCCGGCCCGTTCGCCGAGCCATTCGCGGGCGATGGCCAGGCCGGTGACCGTGGACATCGTGGCGCCGGTGACGAACGCGCCGGAGAACTCCGGGCCCAGCCCGAACAGTTCGGCCAGCCAGCCGACGGTCTCGCGCTCGAGGTCTTGCGCCGAGGAGTCCATGCCACTGGCGGGGTTCTGGTCGTAGGCGGCGGTCAGCCAGTCCCCGGCCAGTGCGGCGGGGGTCGCGCCGCCGGTCACGAAACCGAGGTACCGGGGACCCGCGCTCGCGGCGAAACCGGGCTCCCAGCGTCGCGTGAACTCGTTCAGGGCCCCGCGTGCGCCGGCGCCGTCGAGCGGCAGGGGCGCCGGGGCGGCGGCCACGGGCGGGACGGCGGCCGCCCGGTGGTCCAGCCCGGCGAGCGCCTCGGCCGCGAGTTTGCTTGCGGTGTCGAGGAGATCGGGCAGGGAGTGCAGGTCATCGGCGAGCCTCGGGTCCATCCCACCGACGCTAGGCGCGGTGCCGTCCCGCTGTCGCGGGCCAATCCCGGGAAACTGGCCCGGCCCGAGTCAGTACCGCCGGAGCCGGCGGACGCGGGTCTCGGCCGGGTCGAACGCCACCCGGCGCAACGGGCCTGTCAGCAGCAGCAGCACCACCGCCATCGACGCCAGCGCCGCCAGCACCAGCGCCGCCACGAACTGGGCCGCTCCCGAGGTCGCCGTCGAAAGCACCGCGTACCCCGCCAGCACCAGTGCCGACGGGGCCAGGAACCCGGTCAGCACCGGGATCGGCGGCACCCGGTCACCGTCGGGGCGGCGGGCGGACACCACCGCCGCCCCGGCGCAGGTGACCGCCGCGACCAGCAAGCAGCCGCCGACGGTGTCGCTCAACCGGTGCCAGCCCAGTGCCACCGCCGCCGCCGAGACCCAGGCGACGCCGGCGCTGCCCGTCACCAGGGCCGTCAGCCGGAACCGGCGGGGCAGGACGATCGCGAGCGCCACGAGCACGGCCATCGCCGCGCTGACGTGCCCGCTCGGGAAGCTGTTGTGGCTCGCCACGCCGAAGCGGTCGCCGGTGCTCGGGCGCTCCAGGACGTACAGCTTGAGCAGCTGCGCCACCACCAGGGGCGCGGCCAGCAGCACCAGCGCCATCACGCCGAGGGCCAGCCGCCGCCGGACCACGGCGATCGCCACGATGAGCACCGCCACCCCGCCGAGCACCACCACCAGGTCGGTCTGCCGCAGCGGGTCCGCCCAGTCCACTGTGGTCCCCGCGGACTGGGCGCTGCGGACGACGCCGTTCTCGACGCCGCGGCCGGCCTCCGTGCGGACGAAGAGCAGGTAGGCCGCGACGAACGCGAGGGCGAACCCGGCCGCGCCCGCGAGGAGGACGGCCGTGCGGGACGCGGCCCGGGTCACGGGCGCGGGGCCGGCCGGGCGGGTCGCGGAAGGTGCGTCGGTGAGGATCACTGCCATGTCCCCGAGTCTGGAACGCGGTCTTCGGGATCCCGTCAGCGCGATGTCATGGTTTTGCTACAAGATCCGCCCGGGTCGCCATGACGTGCGCTTTTCCGAATAATGGCGCCGTGGCCGAGGTACTGGTGGTAGAGGACGACGCGGCGGTGCGGGAGGGCCTGCAGCTGGCCCTGCGCCGGCAGGGACACGTGGTGCGCACCGCGGAATCCGGCGAGCTCGGCATCGAGGTGCTCGTGCACCACCGGCCCGACATCGTCGTGCTCGACCTGATGCTGCCCGGCATGGACGGCTTCGAGACCTGCCGCCGGATGCGCGCGTCCGGCCCGGTCCCGATCATCATGCTCACCGCGCGCAGTGACGACTTCGACGTCGTGGCCGGGCTGGAAGCGGGCGCGGACGACTACGTCGCCAAGCCGGTCGAGCCGCGGGTGCTGGACGCACGGATCCGGGCGGTCCTGCGCCGCTCGGCCGCCGAACGGCCGGGCGGGCCGGCGGCGGCCGAGGAGCGGCACGGCGACCTCGTCATCGACCGGTCCGGGCTCGAGGTGACCAAGCACGGCGCGCCGGTTTCGCTGACCCCGACCGAGCTCAAGCTGCTGCTGGAGCTCTCGCGCACGCCCGGGCAGGTGTACAGCCGCCAGCAGATCCTCTCCGCCGTGTGGGACCACGACTACCTCGGGGACTCCCGGCTCGTCGACGCCTGCGTGCAGCGGCTGCGCGCGAAAATCGAGGACGTGCCGGCGAAACCGGAGTACGTGCAGACGGTCCGGGGTTTCGGCTACCGGTTCGGCCGGTCGTGACCGCACCGCGGCTCCGGTCGTGGCTCGCCGGGCTGCGGCCGCGGCTGGTCGCCGCCTTCGCCGTCATCATGATCCTCGGCGCCACCACCGCGGCCGGCGCGAGCTACGTCCTGGCGCGCCGGGCCATCTTGGAAGGCGTGCAGGACCAGACCATGCTGAAGCTGCGCGACCAGATCGCCGCGTACCTGCCGACCGTGTCGCTGCCGCCGTCGCAGGCCACGCTCGACGCCTTCGCGACGACGCTCAAGTCCAGCAACGCTCTGATCGTCTACCGGAACCTGCACGCGACTTCGGGCCTGTCGATCGACGACGTGCCGGCCGACCTGCGCCGCGCCGTGGCCACCACCACGAACATCCAGTTCCAGCGCGTCGACGTCCAGGGCTACCCGCTGTTCTTCGTCGGCGTCCCGGTGCAGACCGGCGACGGCAAGCCGAGCGGCCTCGTGGTCTACGCGATGACGCGGCTGACCGACCAGCAGGAGGCGATCGACTCGCTGGCCCGCTACGCCTTCTTGTTCTCCGCGCTCGCCCTGCCGGTTGCGGTCGGGGTCGCGCTGCTCGCCGCGCGGCAGGTGCTGCGGCCGGTCCGCGCGCTGAACACCGCGGCCAGCCAGCTCGGCCGCGGACGGCTCGACGTGCGGCTGCGCGCGAAGGGGTCCGACGAGCTCGCCCAGCTGGTCACCACGTTCAACCACACCGCCGCGGAGCTGGAGCGCACGGTCGGCACCCTGCGCGCGATGGAGGCCGACGCGCGGCGGTTCGTCGCCGACGTCTCCCACGAACTGCGCACGCCGCTGGCGGCGATGAACGCGGTCACCGACGTCCTCGACGAGGACGCCGAGCAGCTGCCGCCCGACACCGCGGTCGCGGCGCGGCTGGTGTCGGCCGAAACGCGGCGGCTGACCCGGCTGGTGCAGGACCTGATCGAGATCTCCCGCTTCGACGCCGGCCGGGCCGAACTGCGCCGGGAGGAGCTGGACGTCGCCGCGGCGATCGGTGACACCCTCGCCGCGCGCGGCTGGGAACCCGGGGCCGAGCTGACCGCCGACCTGCCGCCCGGGATCACCGCGCGGCTCGACCGGCGACGGCTCGACATCGTCGTGGCGAACCTCGTCGGCAACGCGCTGCGGCACGGCGCGCCGCCGGTCGAAGTGGTGCTGCGGCCGGAAGGCGGCGACGTCGTGTTCACCGTCACCGACCACGGGCCCGGGATCCCGGCCGACGTCCTCCCGCGGGTCTTCGACCGCTTCACCAAGGCCGACACCGCCCGCGCCCGGTCCGAGGGCAGCGGCCTCGGGTTGTCGATCGCGCGGGAGAACGCGCGGCTGCACGGTGGTGACATCGTCGCCGTCAACACCGGCACCGGCGCCCGGTTCGAACTTCGCGTGCCCCGGGAGGCGTGGTGAAGAAACTCGCCGTCTTCGCGGTGCTGCTGCTGGTGAGCGCGTGCGGGATCAAGCCGACGCCGGTGCTCGGGGCGGGCCCGGCGCCGACCCTGCGGAGCCCGGCGGACGACGGCCGCGGCACCGACGTGATCCTCTACTTCGTCCTCAACGACCGGCTGTCGCCGATATCCCGGCCGGGCAGCGGGCCGGTCGGTGTCGAGGCCACCCTGACGATGCTGCTGGACGGGCCGTCGGCCGACGAGCTGGCCGGCGGGTACACGACCGAGCTGCCCCGCCGGTCCGGCGCGATCACCTTCACCCCCGGCTCGCCGCCGACGATCACCGTCCCGTTCCCGCTGCAGCCGATCTCCGCCGCCGGGATCAATCAGCTGGTCTGCACCGCCTTCGCGGCGCTGGCCACGCAGGGCGGGTACGTCACGATCGGCCTGTCCGGCCCCGACATCCGGCTGCCGTACCAGGCCTGCCAGGCGTGACGGCCGATGTCGACATGACGTCTTGGCGCCTCAGCCGGGGTAGGGCCGCGCCGCCCGGGCTTCGGACAGCGACCGCGCCCACCAGCCCAGCTGGTCGAGCATCGTCTTCGCCGCGACGCCCGCCGCGTCGTCGTTCGGCAGGCCGTCGTCGCCGAACCGCGTCTGGGCGCCGTGGAAGCTGACGGTCTCGCGGATGGTCACCGCGTGCAGCTCCGCGAAGACCGCCCGCAGGTGCTCGACCGCGCGCAACCCCCCGGAGATCCCGCCGTAGGACACGAAAGCGACCGGCTTGGCCCGCCATTCGGGCCGGTGCCAGTCGATGGCGTTCTTGAGCGAAGCCGGGTAACTGTGGTTGTACTCCGGGGTGACGACGACGAAGGCGTCGGCGGCTTCGAGCCGCGGAGCCACCTTCGCGACCTCGGCGACGACCTCCGCGGACGGCGTGGCCCCGAAGGCCGGCATCACGAGCGGGAGGTCGGGTTCGGCGAGGTCGACGACGTCGGCTTCGAAGCCGCCGTGCGCGTCCGCGACCCCCGCGAGCCAGTTCGCCACCACCGGCCCGAACCGTCCTTCCCGGACACTTCCCACGATCACCGCGACCCGGATCGGCGCTTCCGACACACTTCCTCCTCGACACGCAGGCGTTGTTGCCTTCCGCAAGAGGATGGAACTTCAAGTTGGCTTGAAGTCAAGTGTGCCGCTGTGGTTGGCTGTGCGCCATGGTGGACGCCCCGGCCCCGTCGCTGCCGGATCTCACGGTCGGCGAGCTTTCCCGGCGCAGCGGAGTACCCGCGTCGGCCCTGCGCTTCTACGAGGACGAAGGCCTCATCCACAGCCGCCGCACCGCGGGCAACCAGCGGCGCTACCGCCGCGACACGCTGCGGCGGGTGACGTTCATCCGGATGTCCCAGCGGGTCGGGATGCCGCTGTCGAAGATCCGGGAAGTGCTCGGCCTGCTCTCCGACGACCGCACGCCGACCCGCGCCGACTGGGCGCGGATCTCCCGCTGCTGGCAGGACGACCTGAACGCGCGGATCCGGCAGCTGGAACAGCTGCGCGACCAGCTGGACGACTGCATCGGCTGCGGCTGCATGTCCTTGGCCAAGTGCCGGCTCGCCAACCCCGGCGACCGGCTCGGCGCCGACGGCCCGGGGCCGCAGCGCCTCGCCGATCACCGCGAGGACGGCTACGAAGCTTGCTGAGCTAGCCGCGCTTCAGCAGGCCGCGCACGTACATCGCCTGCCCGGCGTGCTGGATGTCGTCGTCGAGGACGCTGATCAGGCGCACGCCCAGGGTCACCGGCGGATCCCAGGCCTCGTCGACGATCCGGTCGAGGTCCGGCTCGCCGAGCCCTTCGAGGTACCGGACGGTCTGCTCGTGCACGGCGTCGTAGTAGCCGGTGAGCAGGCCGGGGTCGTCGACGCGGACCGCTTCGACGTCGGCCGGGCGGTGGCCGTACCCGGTGTCCCCGGCCGGAAACGGGAGGCCGAACCGCGACAGCCAGTCCTGACCGGTCCAGACCTGCTCGGTGCCGGCCACGTCGGCGACGTGGTCGTCCTGGACCCGGGTCAGGTGCCACACCAGCCAGGCGATCGAGTTGCCTTCGCCGTCCGGCCGGGTCCCGAGCTGCTCCGCGGTGAGTCCGTCCACCGCGGAGCGCACCGTGCCCTGGACCCGGCTGAACCCTTCGACGAGCAGATCGGCCACGTTCATCCGGCTGCCTCCCGTTTGCCGACTTCTTCCCTGCGCGGACCTACCCGATCATGCCTGCCGGCAAACGGCGCCCGCTACCGCGGCAGCAGCTGGTCGAAGAACGAGCGGTAGCGGCGCAGCGCGATCCGCAGCTCCTCGGTGGCCGGTTCGCCCTGCTGCCACTGGGCTTCCAGCTCGCTCTTGTGCTCGGCGAACGTGGTGGCCAGCGCGCTGATCACGGCGGCGACGAGCTCGTCGGCCTGCTGGACGGCCTGCTTCGGGTCGTCGACGAAGCCGGTCTGGACGTTCTGCCAGCGGTCGCGGAAGCCGGTGACCTTCTCCTCGTCGATCAGGGCCGGCGTCTCGACGTCGCCACCCGAAGCGGCGGGGGTTTCGACGTCGCCACCCGAAGCCGCGGGCGTCTCGACGTCGCCACCCGATCCGGCGGGCGCTTCCACGTCCCCGCCCGATTCCTCGGCGGTGGTGGTGTCGTGGTGCCCGGCCGAGGCCAGGTCCGCGGTGCTCAGGCCCTGGTCGTCACCGGCCGTGCCCGGCTCGCGGAAGTCGGTGGCGCGGTCGCCGGCGTAGGCCTCGCGGTCGTCCTCCCGGCCGGTCAGGTCCCGGTCGTCCTCGGCGTCGTGCCGCGTCAGGTGCTCGGTCATGGTCAGCGTCCTCCATTCGACTCGGTCCGCGGGGTCGCGGACGCCTGGCGCTCGGTCTCGTGACGGTCGGTGTCCCGTCGCTCGGTGTCGCGGTCGTGGTCACCGTGTTCGCGACCGCTGTGGTCGTGGCCGTTGCGGCGCTCGTGGCGGTCGTGGTGCTGCTCGTCGTCGGCGCCGTCGGTGAGCAGGTCCTCGAACACGGTGCGGTAGCGCACCATCGCGTCGCGCAGGTCCTCAGTGGACGCTCCGTCGCGCTTCTGCTGCGTGGTGTGCGCGGCCCGGTAGTGCTCGAGGGTCTTGGCGTGCCGCACGGACAGGTCGGCCAGCTGCTGCTCGTAGCCCTCGGTCGGGTACCCGCGTTCGGCCATCAGCGCGTTCAGCAGCTGCTCGGCCTCGGCGACCGCGGCGGACGGCTGGTCGACGAACTTTTCCTGCACCTGCGCCCATTCCCGGGCGTAGCGCTCGCGCGCCGACGCCGAAAGCGGCCGGATGTCGAGCTCCTTGTGCCGGCGTTCGCGCTCGGCGAGTTCGCGCTGCGCGGCACGGGGGCTGTCCTTCTCCGCGACCGTGCGGTCGTACTCGGGACCGAACCGCTGCTGCAGCCGTTTTCGTTGCATTTCCTGCGTCACCAGCCAGATCACGGCGCCGAGCACCGCGACGGCCACGACGACGATCAAGACGATCAGCCATGTGGGCATCGCTCAAACTCCTTCAAGGATGTCAAGCCCCCGATGCGAGCGGTGTTCCCTGATTAGCGCGGCCGAAAACGGGCAAGGGGCGCCTGACCTCCGGATTCGGCCGTCCGGCCCTGTCGATACGGCCGGATGCCCTCGCCCCGCTGCGGGGAGGTGACGACGGTGACACCGCGTGGCTAGCAGCGTTACCGCGTGAGTGGTATCGTCGATAACAGACCGAGTGGAACGAACCGGAAGAAGGAATCGATGAGCACCCCTGCTGACTCCCGCGTCGCGATCGTCACCGGCGGCTCCCGCGGCATCGGCCGCCAGGTCGCCGAGCGCCTGGCCGCCGACGGCATGGCGGTCGTCGTCAACTACGCCGGCAACGAGAAGGAGGCGCAGGCCGCGGTCGACGCCATCACGGCGGGCGGCGGCCGGGCGATCGCCGTCCGCGCCGACGTGGCCGACCCGGCCGCGGTCGCGGAGCTGTTCGACACCGCGGAACGCACCTACGGCGGCGTGGACGTCGTCGCGCACCTGGCCGGCGTGATGAACCCGCCGACCCCGATCGCCGACACCGACTTCGACGTCCTGGACCGGGTGCACCGCACCAACATCCGCGGCACGTTCGCGGTGGCCCAGCAGGCCGCGCGGCGGGTCCGCGACGGCGGCGCGGTGATCACCACCTCGACGTCGGTGCTGGGCCTGAACCTGCCCGGCTACGGCGTCTACAACGCGACGAAGGGCGCGGTCGAGGCGATCACCATGATCCTGGCGCGCGAGCTGCGCGGCCGCGACATCACCGTGAACACCGTCGCGCCCGGCCCGACCGCGACCGCACTGTTCCTCGACGGCAAGGACGAGGAGACGATCGCCCGGATGGCCCAGCAGCCGCCGCTGGAGCGGCTCGGGCAGCCGGAGGACATCGCCGAGGTCGTGGCGTTCCTCGCCGGGCCGGCGCGCTGGGTGAACGGCCAGGTGCTGCGCGCCAACGGCGGCATCGTCTAGCGGGTGAACCGGCTGACGATCACGTGGTCCTTCGCCGGCCCGCGCACCGCCCACTCCTGCCGCCACCGCGCGGCGCCGGTCACCCGGTACTCGCCGCGGTAGCGGTCGGCGCGGCAGGGGTGGTCGGCCGTCCAGTGGCCTTCGCGCAGGTCGAGGTCGTGGAAGAAGCCGCCGTGGTCGAAGTGGACCGCCGCCCGGCCGGGTTCCCCGAGGCGGTAGTGCAGGGTCCGCGTGACCGGCCCGACGTGGCCGCCGAGCCGCAGCTCGCCCTCCTCGTGGTAGACGAGCACGCCCTCGGTTTCGCTGAAGGTCGCCGTCCCGGTCACCTCGCCCGCCGGGTCGCCGTCCGCCGTGCGGATTTCCCGCTCCAGGCGCCAGACGCCGGCGAAATACGCGGTGAGGTCGGGAACGGGCCAGTGCTGCACCCGCCCATTCTGGCACCCCGCGGCGGGCCGGGCCGGAACTGTCGGACCCCCGCTCTATAGTCGGGCGGGTGGCAGAGACCGACCTCGCACCCGCGTCCGACGCGCTGGAGACCCTCCGGCGCGTGTTCGGCTACGACAGCTTCCGCGGCGACCAGGCGGCGATCGTCGAGCACGTGATCGCCGGCGGCGACGCGCTCGTGCTGATGCCCACCGGCGGCGGGAAGTCGTTGTGCTACCAGATTCCCGCGCTCGTGCGGCCCGGTGTGGGCGTGGTCGTCTCGCCGCTGATCGCGCTGATGCAGGACCAGGTGGACGCGCTGCGGAACGCCGGCGTCCGCGCCGGTTTCCTCAACTCCACCCAGGACTACCAGGCGCGGCAGGAGGTGGAGTCGGCGTTCCTCAACGGCGAGCTCGACCTGCTCTACCTGGCGCCGGAACGGCTTTCGGTGGAATCCACCGTGCGGCTGCTCGACCGCGGCAAGATCTCGCTGTTCGCGATCGACGAAGCGCACTGCGTCGCCCAGTGGGGTCACGACTTCCGGCCCGACTACCTCCAGCTCTCCGCGCTGCACGAGCGGTGGCCGGACGTGCCGCGGATCGCGCTGACGGCGACCGCGACCGAGGCCACGCACCAGGAGATCGCGGCCCGGCTGAACCTCGACGAGGCCCGGCACTTCGTCGCGAGCTTCGACCGGCCGAACATCCAGTACCGGATCGTCGGCAAGAACTCGCCGCAGCGGCAGCTGCTCGAACTGCTGCGGACCGAGCACCAGGGTGACGCGGGGATCGTCTACTGCCTGTCCCGCAACTCCGTCGAGAAGACCGCGGAGTTCCTGGTGCAGAACGGGATTCCGGCGGTGCCCTACCACGCGGGGCTCGACGCGCGCACCCGCGCGAAGCACCAGTCGCGGTTCCTGCGCGAGGACGGGCTGATCGTGGTCGCGACGATCGCGTTCGGGATGGGCATCGACAAACCGGACGTCCGGTTCGTCGCGCACCTGGACCTGCCTAAGTCGGTCGAGGGCTACTACCAGGAAACCGGCCGCGCGGGCCGCGACGGCCTGCCGTCGACGGCCTGGCTCGCGTACGGGCTGCAGGACGTCGTCCAGCAGCGCAAGATGATCGACACGTCCGAAGGCGACGAAGCGCACCGGCGGCGGCTGGCCGCGCACCTGAACGCGATGCTCGCGTTGTGCGAGACGGTCGAGTGCCGCCGCGTGCAGATCCTGAACTACTTCGGGCAGGCGGCCGGGCCGTGCGGCAACTGCGACACGTGCCTGAACCCGCCGGAGAAGTGGGACGGCACGATCCCGGCGCAGAAGCTGCTGTCGACGGTCGTACGGCTGCGCAACGAGCGGCGCCAGAAGTTCGGTGCCGGCCAGATCATCGACATCCTGCTCGGCAAGTCCACGCCGAAGGTCACGCAGTTCCAGCACGACACGCTGAAGACGTTCGGCATCGGCACCGAGCTGCGCGAGCCGGAGTGGCGCGCGGTGGTGCGGCAGCTGCTCGCGCAGGGCCTGCTCGCCGTCGAAGGCGACTACGGCTCGCTCGTGCTCACCGAAACGAGCGCGGAGGTGCTGGGCGGCGATCGCCAGGTGCTGCTGCGCCGCGAACCCGAGCGGGTCGCCGCCGCGAAGGTCCGCAGCACACGGAAGGCCGCCGCCGCGGTCGAGATGCCCGCGGAGGCGGCCCCGCTGTTCGAACGCCTGCGGGCCTGGCGCGCCGGTGTCGCGAAGGAACAGGGCGTGCCCGCCTACGTCGTCTTCCACGACGCGACCCTGCGCCAGATCGCCACGCAACGGCCGGCGTCGCTGGCGGATCTGGGCACGGTCAGCGGCGTCGGCGAGAACAAGCTCGCCAAGTACGGCGAGGGACTCCTGGAGGTCCTGACCGGGGAGTGACCTACCGGCCGGTGGCCTGGCCCGGGTGGCCCGGCTGCCCGGTCACCGAGTTGACCTTGCGGACCGCGCCGGCGATCTGCTGGTGGTACTTGCCCTTGGTCTTGTCGTCGACGAACTTCGCGGCCTTCCCGACGGCCTGGTTCACCTTTTCGGGGTTCTTCTTGGCGTACGCACGGGCCGCACCGGCGGCGCCGGCCAGCATGGTCAGCTTCTTCATCAGAGGCACGGTGGCCCTCCCTCGTCGGTTGCGGTCATCCTGACAACGCGGACGAACCACCCGGAGGTTCCCCGTGTGACGAGGCCCAAAACCTGAGCCCGCCGCGCCCGGGCCCGGAAAATGCCGCGCGGAAGGCCACCGGGCGCGCCTAGGCTCGCGATCATGCGCGACCTGGCCGCCCTCCCGAAGGCCCACCTGCACGTTCACCTGGAGAGCACGATCCGCCCGGCCACGCTGCGTGAGCTCGGCGAGGCGAACGGCGTCGACGTCCCGGGCGAACCCCCGGTGTTCGACGGCTTCCGCGCCTTCGCCGACTACAACGCGCTCATCCGGTCGTGCCTGCGGCGTCCCGAAGACTTCGAACGCATCGCGCGCGAGTACTGCGAGGACGAAGCCGCCCAGGGCACGCGTTACGCCGAAGTCACCTTCACCGCGGCCTCGCACGGGGAACGCTTGGGCGACCTCGAAATGCCGCTGCAGTCCGTCCTCAAAGGACTGTTGCAGAGCGACGACCTGGAGTGGCGGCTGCTGCTCGACCACTCCCGGCGCCGCTCGGTCGAGCGGGCCGAACGCACCCTCGAACTGGCGCTGCAGTACGACGAAGTCTTCGCGATCGGCATGGCGGGCGAGGAAAACCACTCACTGCAGCCGTTCGCGACGCTCTTCGAGAAGGCCCGCGCGGCCGGGCTCCACCTGCTCCACCACACCGGCGAAGACGCCGGACCCGAAAGCATCCGCGAAGCCCTCGACGTCGGCCGGACCGAACGGCTCGGCCACGGCATCCGCGTCCTCGACGACCCGTCGCTGGTCGCCGAGGTGCGTGACCGGGGGCTCGCCTTGGAGGTGTGCCCGTCGTCGAACGTGACGCTGGGCCTGGTGCCGTCGCTGCCCGAGCACCCGCTCCCCCGCCTGCTCGACGCGGGCCTGACGGTCACGCTCAACACCGACGTCCCGTCCGTCACCGGCGCCGCGCTGGCCGGGGAGTACGCCCGGGTCCAGCAGGCTTTCGGCTACGACGACACGACGATGGCGGAGTTCGCCCGCGCGAGCGTCACGGCGTCCTTCGCGCCCGAAGCGACCAAGAAGGCCATGCTGCGTGACATCGACGCCTGGCTCACACCGGCAGCAGGCGGGTGACCAGCGTGCCGAGCTGGTGCACCGTGCGGCACTCGTGCATCTCGACGACGTCGGCGTACTCCAGCGCCGCCGAGTCCCCCGTGGACCACAGCGACCGCCGTTCGGGGTTGAGCCAGTAGACGTGCCGGGCGCGGGCCTTGATTTCGCGGACCGCGTCGAGGTTCGGGTCGCCGCCGTTGGTGCGGGCGTCGCCGAGGATCAGCACCGACGTCCGGGGGCCGACCGCGTCCAGCCAGTTCTCGGTGAACTGGCGCAGCGAGCCGCCGTAGTCGCTGTGGCCGTCCCAGCGCACCAGCGCCGCTTCGGACAGCATGCGCGCGCCCAGGTGCTCGGGGTCGGCCGCGCCCGTGGTGACCAGGTGGGTGACCTCGTCGGCGCTGTCGACGAAGGCGAACACGCGGATCTTGCTGAACTGGTCGCGCAGCGCCTGCACCAGCAGCATGGTGAAGTTCGCGAACCCGGCCACCGACCCGGACAGGTCGCACAGCAGCACGATTTCCGGCCGTCCGGGCCGCCGGTGGCGATACGCCGGGCGCAGCGGCACCCCGCCGGTCGAAAGCGACCGGCGCAGCGTGCGGCGCAGGTCGATCTGGCCCCGCGTCCGCCGGCGGCGTCGTGCGGCCAGGCGCGTTGCCAGCTTGCGGGACAGCGGCTGGATCGTGCGCCGGAGTTCGGCGAGCTGGGTGCGGCTCGCGATGAGGAAGTCGACCCGGTCGGGTGAAGGGGCGATGGCGTGCTTGGCGACGCGCTCGCGGCCGCGGACTTCGGCCGCCCGGCGGCGTGCCTCGGTGCGGATCTGCCCGCGGAAGCCTTCGACGCGGCGGCGGATCTCGTCGCGGTCGAGCCGGTCGGTGAACTCCCCGCGGGCGCCGCCGCCGCGGACTGCGGCGAGCACCCGCGCGATCAGCGTCTGCGGCTGGAGCCGTTCCAGGGTCTGGTGGGCGGAGAAGCCACCGCCCGGCCCGGACGCCGAGCCGTACTGGCCCAGCATGTCGACGGCGAGCCCGGCGAGCTGCGCCAACGCCTGCTGGTCGCCGTCGGCCAGCGCGGCGGCCAGCTCCTCGCGCAGCTCCTCCAGCGTCGTCGGCTGGTCTTCGCGGGCCCGCTCGGGCGCGCCGACGCCCGCCGGGAAGTAGAGGTCGAACGCGGCGTCGAAGACCGCCCGCTGCCCGCCGCGGCGGACCAGGGCCGCGGCCAGGCCTTCGCGGACGAGCGCGCGGTCGTCCATCCCGAGGACTTCCAGCGCGGCGGCGGCGTCGACGGTTTCGGCGGGCCCGGCCGGGATGCCCTGGGCGCGCAAGGCCTTGACGAACGCCGCGAGCCGCTCCGGCACGCCGCCGGTCACGACGCGTCCAGGACCTGTTCGAGCCGCAGGCCGGCGCCCGCCTTGGCGATGTCGTCCTGGTGCTTGAGCACGACGCCGAGGCTCTCGCGCACGACCCGCTCGTCCAGCGTCGACGCCCCGAGCGCGAGCAGGGTGCGCGCCCAGTCGATGGTCTCCGCGACCGACGGCAGCTTGCGCAGGTCCATCGCGCGCAGCGCGGCGATCACCCGGACGACGGAATCGGCGAGAGCGGTGTCGATCCCGGGGACCTTGAGCCGGACGATGTCGCGTTCGAGGTCTTCGTCGGGGAAGTCGATGTGCAGGAACAGGCACCGGCGACGCAGCGCCTCGGACAGCTCGCGCGTCGCGTTGGACGTCAGCACGGCGAACGGCGGCCGCGTGGCGGTGATCGTGCCGAGCTCGGGCACGGTGACCTGGAAGTCGCCGAGCACCTCGAGCAGCAGGCCTTCGACCTCCATGTCGGCTTTGTCGGTCTCGTCGATCAGCAGCACGGTCGGCTCGTCCGACGAGATCGCGGTGAGCAGCGGGCGGCGCAGCAGGAACTCCTCGCCGAAGATGTCGGTGCGCGCGGCCTCCCACGTCTCGTCGCGGCCGGCGGTGATCCGCAGCAGCTGCTTCGCGTGGTTCCACTCGTAGAGCGCGCGGGCCTCGTCGATGCCCTCGTAGCACTGCAGGCGCACCAGCCGCGAGCCGCTGACCTGGGCGACGGCCTTGGCGAGCTCGGTCTTGCCGACCCCGGCCGGGCCTTCGACCAGCAGCGGCTTGCCCAGCCGGTCCGCGAGGAACACCGTGGTCGCCACCGCCGTCGAGGCCAGGTAGCCGGCTTCGGCCAGCTTGGCCGACACGTCGTCGACGGAGGTGAAGAATCCGGTGCCCACCACGTGCCTCCTAAGCGGTCGCTCACCAAGAGCGTACCCGAAGAGCGGGCTAGCATCGGCCGCGTGACCTACCTCGCCGCTTCCGGCCGCTACGACTCCATCCCCTACCGGCGCTGCGGGCGCTCCGGGCTCAAGCTGCCCGCGATCTCCCTCGGGCTGTGGCACAACTTCGGCCACGACAAGCCCCTGGAGACCCAGCGCGCGATCACCCGCCGCGCGTTCGACCTGGGCATCACCCACTTCGACCTGGCCAACAACTACGGCCCGCCGTACGGCTCGGCGGAGGAGAACTTCGGGCGGCTGCTGGCCACCGACTTCCGGCCGTACCGCGACGAGCTGGTGATCTCCACGAAGGCGGGCTACGACATGTGGCCCGGCCCGTACGGCGAGTGGGGCTCCCGCAAGTACCTGCTGTCCTCCCTGGACCAGTCGCTGGGCCGGATGGGCCTGGACTACGTCGACATCTTCTACTCGCACCGGTTCGACCCCGAGACGCCCCTGGAGGAGACGGTCGGCGCGCTCGACGCCGCGGTCCGCGCCGGGAAAGCGCTGTACGTCGGGATCTCGTCCTACAGCTCGGAGCGGACCGCCGAGGCCGCGCGGCTGCTGCGCGAGCTCGGCACGCCGCTGCTGATCCACCAGCCGTCGTATTCGATGCTCAACCGCTGGATCGAAGCGGACGGGCTGCTCGACACCCTCGAAGAGGCGGGCGCGGGGTGCATCGCGTTCTCCCCGCTGGCGCAGGGCCTGCTGACCGACCGGTACCTGAAGGGCGTCCCGGAGGACTCGCGCGCGGCGCAGGGCAAGTCGCTCGACCCGGACACCCTCGACGAGAACCGGCTGGGCCGGGTCCGCGCGCTGAACGACATCGCCGGCCGCCGCGGGCAGTCGCTGGCGCAGCTCGCGCTGGCCTGGGCGTTGCGCGACAGCCGGGTGACGTCGGTGCTGATCGGCGCGAGCAGCGTGAAGCAGCTCGAGGACAACGTCGGCGCGCTCGGCAACCTCGAGTTCTCGTCCGAGGAGCTGACGGAGATCGACGGCCACGCGACGGACGCGGACATCAACCTCTGGAAGCGTTCGTCCGACTCCTGACCCGGCGCGAACACTCCCCCCCCCCGTTACCTTTTTCGTAGTTCCTGATCAAGGAGCTGTGGTCGCCAGGCCCGGCATGACTCAGGCCCCCAGTCGCACGCATGATCCGGGGGGTGGTGTCACCGGGTCTGGTGGCATCGACCGACCGCTGATAGGGACACGGCCGCCGTTGGGTAGGTCTCGTCGTAACGTGGGTGCCGGCGCTCGATGCCTGATCGGTGACCACGTCGCGGCGGACGAACGGCATGGTGGATGAGCAGCGGTTTCAGCGTGTTTCTCGGCCTGGACGTCGGCAAGGACGCCCATCACGCGGTCGGGCTCGACCCCGACGGCAAGCGACTGCATGATGGGCCGCTGCCCAACAGCGAACCTAAGCTGACGGCGGTGTTCGACAAGCTCGCCCGGCACGGAACGCTGCTGGTGGTGGTCGACCAGCCCGCCACCATCGGGGCGCTGCCGGTCGCGGTCGCTCGTGCCGCCGGGCATCAGGTGGCCTACCTGCCTGGCCTGGCGATGCGCCGCATCGCCGATCTCTACCCCGGCCGCGCGAAGACCGATGCCCGCGACGCGTTCGTCATCGCCGACGCCGCCCGCTCCCTGCCCCACACCCTGCGCCCGGTCGAGGTGGGCGACGAGGCCCTGGCCGAGCTGGACGTGCTGGTCGGGTTCGACGACGACCTGGCCGGCGAGGCCACCCGGATCAGCAACCGCATCCGGGGCCTGCTCACCGGCATCCACCCGGCTCTCGAGCGGGCGATCGGCCCGCGGATCAGCCATCCGGCTGTTCTGGAGATTCTCTCCCGCTGCGGCGGACCAGCCGGGATCGCCAAGGCCGGCCGCCGCAAGCTCACCGCGATCGCCAAGGTCCACGCGCCCCGCATGGGCGAGCGGCTGGTCGAGGCGATCATGACCGCCCTCGGCGAGCAGACCGTCACCGTCCCGGGCACCGCCGCCGCTGACATCGTCCTCCCGCGACTGGCCGACAGCCTGAAAACCGTGCTCCAACAACGGAAACAGGTGACTGAACAGGTTGAGGGGATCCTTGATGCACACCCTCTTGCCGGGGTCCTGACCTCGATGCCCGGCATCGGCGTCAGGACCGCAGCCCGCATCCTCCTCGAGGTCGGCGACGCCTCGAACTTCGCCAGCTCGGCGCACCTGGCCGCCTACGCCGGCATCGCTCCGGTCACCCGCAGCTCCGGCACGTCGATCAAGGGCGAGCACCCAGCTCGGACTGGCAACCGCCAGCTCAAACGCGCGTTCTTCCTCGCCGCCTTCGCTGCCCTGTCCGACCCGGTCAGCCGGGCCTACTACGACCGGAAGAGAGCCGAGGGAAAGAAGCACAACGCTGCGCTGATCTGCCTGGCCCGCCGCCGCTGCGACGTCCTCTACGCCATGCTCCGCAACGGCACCCACTACCGACACCCCGAACCAGCCCCCGCTGCGGCTTGACAACCACATAGGGACACCCCCCCGGCCCGTGCTGGCTCGACGTTTGACCAAATGAGAAATTTGGTCATATGATCGTCGCGTGCCTCCTGCCGAAGACCGGGCCGAACGGGCCGAGCGCATCCTCGACGCCGCCGCCGACCTGCTCCTGCGGGTCGGCTACCGGCGCACGACCATCGAGGACGTCGCCGAGCGGGCGGACGTCGGCAAGGGCACCGTCTACCTGCACTGGAAGAACCGGGAAGAGCTGTTCCTCGCGGTTCTTCTCCGCGAGTCGGTCGGGGTGCTCGAAGAGCTCGTGGCGACGATCGCGGCCGACCCGCTCAGCGTGCGGCTTTCGCGGCTGACCGAGATCCAGTACGCCAACGTGCTGAAGCGCCCGCTGCTGCGGGCCGGGTACGCCGACGACGCCGAGACGCTCGGCAAGCTGCTGCCCAAGCTGCACGGAAAACTCGACCCGCGGCACGCGGAAGCCTTCGTCGAGTACCTGGACCTGCTGGCCGCCCACGACCTGCTGCGCACGGACCGGCCGGTGCGCGAGCTCGTCGTCGCCTTCCAGGCCGTGCTGAACGGGTTCCTCGGCGCCTCGCCGCCACCCGAGCCGGCGCTGATCGCCGACACCGTCGCGCACGCCTTCGAGCCGCTCGCCGTGTCGACGAGGCAGCTGCGCGAGGTGGCGCCGCGGGCGCTGACGCTGTTCACCGAAGCCGTCGCGCTCGACCGCAAACAGCTCGAACGCGCGTACTGACCACCTGGGAGGACCCGTGCGCACCGGAATCCTGATCGACGAACTCGGTGTCGGCTTCGACGCCATGACGGCCCAAGCCCGTGAAGCGGCGAAGCTCGGCTACCGCACGCTCTGGGTGGCGCAGCGCGGCGGGTGGGACGCGCTCACGGCGCTGCCCGCGCTCGCCGCGGCCGCCCCGGGCCTCGCCTTGGGGACCTGCGTCGTGCCGACGTACTCGCGGCACCCGCTCACCATGGCCGCGCAGGCGCTGACGGCCCAGGCGGCGGCCGGGGTGCCCGTCCACCTCGGTCTCGGGCTGAGCCACCGGTTCATCGTCGAAGGCGAGTTCGGGTATTCCTACGACCGCCCGATCCGGCACCTGCGCGAGTACCTCCAGGCGCTGCACCCGTTGCTGCGCGGGGAGAAGGCGGACGTCCACGGCGGGTCGCTGACGGCGTCGGGCGCGGTGAACGCCCCCGGGGCGGAGCGGCCGGCGGTGCTGATCGGCTCGGTGAGCCCTCAGTCGACGCGGCTGGCCGGCGAGCTCGCCGACGGCGTGATCACGACCTGGGCGGGCCCGCGGGCGATCGGCGAGTTCGTGGTCCCGGCACTGGGCGGCGCGTCCCGCGTGGTCTCCGGCCAGCTGGTCTGCGTGACGTCCGAAGTGGACGAACGCCGAGCGTGGGTGGAGCAGACGTACGGCGGAGCGGCGAACATCCCGGCGTACCGCGCGATCCTCGACCGCGAGGGCCACGAGCGGGTGTCGGACAGCGTGGTGATCGGCGACGAGGAAACCGTGCGACGCCAGGTGAAATCCCTCGAGGACGCCGGCGCGACGGAGCTGCTGGTGATCCCGATCGGCTCGGCGGCGGAGCAGGCCCGCACCCGCGAGCTGCTGGCGGCGTGAATCGCCGAGCCCTTCGCGGCTTCCTGACCTGGCGAGCTTCCTTCGACGGCCGGCCCGCGGGGCGCCCCCGGTTTCCACGCTACCGGTGACCACCGACAATCCCGGCGGGAGCGCCCTGGGCCTCCGCCGACAGGTGCTGCCACTCGTCCCAGGTCGCGAGCCGGTCCGCGTACGCCTGGCGGATCATCGGGTGGAAGCCCTGGCCGAAGAGCACTCGCAGGGGCGGGTTGGCCGCGTCGACGATCTTGAGCAGGGCCTGGGCCGCCGCCGCCGGGTCGCCCGCCGGCTGCTTGCCCGCCACCTCGGCGAGCCGGCTGCGGAGTCCGTCGTAGACCGGGCTGGTCTCGGCGACGTGGCCGTTGGCGAGGGGGTCCGGGTTCTTGCCGTCGCGGGTGGCGTAGCCGCCCGGCTCGATGATCGTGACCTTGACGCCGAAGTCGGCGACCTCCCGGGCCAGGGTTTCGTTCAGCGCTTCGATCGCCCACCGGGACGCCTGGTACGCCCCGCCGAGCGGCATCGCGATCAGCCCTGCCGCCGACGACAGCTGGATGAAGTGGCCGGCTCCCTGTTCGCGCAGCGCCGGCAGGGCGGCCTGGATGACCCACAGCGAGCCGAAGACGTTGGTCTCCAGCTGCGCGCGCAGCTCCTGCTCGGTCAGTTCTTCGATGGCGCCGATCTGCGCGTAGCCGGCGTTGTTCACGACGACGTCCAGCCGCCCGAAGTGCTCAGCGGCGCGCTTCACGGTCTCGAAGACGGCGGCCTTGTCGGTGACGTCCATCGCCAGCGGCAGCACCGCGTCACCGTAGGTGGCGACGAGCTCGCCGAAGCTTGCGGTGGACCGTGCCGTGGCGGCCACCCGGTCGCCTCGGCCGAGGGCGGCTTCGACGAACCGGCGGCCCAAGCCGCGCGACGACCCCGTGACGAACCAGACCTTGCTCATGGCGGTTTCCGTTCTGCTGAAGGTATCCGATCGACCACGAGACACCGCAGGCCCGACACCCGTGACAACGGGCGCGCGTGACGCCGCTCACCCGGCCGCAGCCGTTAGGTTGACTAGGTGACCGAGCGACTCTGGGTGGACGACCTGCGCCCGGCCCCGGACGGCTGGACCTGGGCGAAGTCGAGCACGGAGGCGATCGCGCTGCTCGCGGCCGGCGAGTTCGCCGCCATCTCGCTGGACCACGATCTCGGCGGTGACGACACGACCCGCCCGGTCGTCCTCTGGCTGTGCGAGCACGGCCGCTGGCCGGCGGAAGTGCGCGTCCACACCGCGAACCCGGTCGGCCGCGAGTGGCTCACCGGGATGGCTCGGCGGTACGGGCCCGGGGTGCGCTAACGCGGGGCCGGCAGGTGGGTCGCGTCCGGGAAGAGGTTCAACGCCCGCAGCGCCGCGCCCAGCTCGGCGATGTCCGCCGGGTTCGTCAGCGACCTCCCCAGCTCCTCCGTGATCCTCTTCAGGCGGTGGCGGATCGTGTTGGGGTGGCAGAACATCCGCTCCGACGTCAGCTTCGTCGACCCCTGGCAGTCGAACCACGCGCGCAGCGTCAACAGGAGCACGTTGCGGTCGTCGCCCGGCAGGTCCAGCACCGGCTGGAGGACGTGGTGGGCCAGCTGGACCGACGCCTCCGGGGCGCTCGCCACCAGACCGGCCAGCGGCGACTCGGTGAACTGGACCAGCCCCGGCGTCCCCGGCGTCATGCTCGACAGCGCCACCCGGGCCAGGTGCAGCGCGCGGGCCGTGTTGCCGAGGCCGGTGAACACCGGGCTCATCCCGACACGGCCCACCGGGTGCTCGCGGACCAGCGCCACGATCGCCGAAGCCGCGGCGGGGTCGCGCAGGGACACCACCCCCACCTGCAGGTCCGGGGTGAGCCGCCACGCCGAGGCGTGCTGGGCCGCGCGCAACCGGGCCTCGATCTGCGGGAGCGGTTCGTGGCCCAGCCGCGGGGTTTCCGCCGCGACGACGACGAACGTGCCGTCCAGGGACAGGTCGAGCACGCGGGCGATGTCCCAGAGCGTGCCCTCGGTCGCCGCGCCGCCCGCGAACAGGGCCTCCACCAGCGCCGAACGCCGGTTCTGGTGCGCCACCATGACTTCCGCCGTCGTGTCGCGGTAGGCCGTGGTGAGGGCTTCGGCCAGGTCGTCGATGAGCGCCCAGATCACCGTGGTCGCCGCGACCAGGCCGGCGAGGTCTTGCGCGCCGGCGGTCAGCTCGACGAACCGGTGCCAGACCTCGGTCAGCCCGATCCGGTAGGCGCGCAGCAGTTCCGGCAGCGGCGCGCCCTGCAGGGCCCGGGCCCGGCCGGTCGCGCGGGCCTGGGACAGGTCGGGCACGTCCGAGCCGCGCAGCGTGCGCATCACGTGCTCGAGGTTGGCGCGCACCGAGTTCCGCAGTTCGGCGTGCGTGACGAACCGGGCGTCGGCGTAGACCGGCATTTCGGCGCGGATCTGCCGGACGGTGCTCTCGACGAGTTCCGGCAGCTTCCGCTCGACCTCGGTGGCGAGGACGGCGACGCGCGGGGCGAGCCCGTCGGACAGAAGCGCCTGGTAGTGCATGGTGGCCTCCGGTCCCCGGCCTCTCCGTCGAGGTCCGAGACCGACATCCAACCCCACCGGGGCCACCACGTTCGGGTGAACTTGCTACAAGAACCGCGGATGCGGAAGTTCTTTTGTGGAACCTCCGCATCCGCGTCAGGCCATCTTGGCGGCCGCGCTCTTGATCGCCTCCCGGATCCGGAAGTAGGTGCCACAGCGGCAGACGTTCTGGATGGCGTCGATGTCGGCGTCCGTCGGGTTCTTCGTCTTCTTCAGCAGCGCGACCGCCGCCATGATCTGGCCCGGCTGGCAGTACCCGCACTGGGCGACGTCCTGCTCCAGCCAGGCCTCCTGGACCGGGTGCAGCTCGTCGCCGTCGGCCAAGCCCTCGATCGTGGTGACCTCGCGCCCGGCGCACTCCGACACCGGCGTGACGCAGGGGTTGAACGCCTCGCCGTCGAGGTGGCTGGTGCAGGCTTTGCAGACGTTGATGCCGCAGCCGTACTTCGGCCCGCGGACCTTGAGCTTGTCGCGCAGCGCCCACAGCATCGGCAGGTCGGCGGGCGCGTCGACGGTGACGGTCTTCCCGTTCACCACGAAGGTGTAGTTCGGCATGGTTCTCCTCAGCGCGGGAACGGGTCGAAGTCGACCGGGAAGGTGATCGGGAAGCTGCGGGGCTTGATCCCGGTCGCCCGGGCGTAGGCGTTGGCGATCGCGCCGACCGGCGCCGGCAGGCCCAGCTCGCCCGCGCCGCCGATGTCCCCGGTCGCGGGCATGACGTGCACCTGGACGTCCGTCGGCGAGTTCTTCTGCCGCGCGTAGTGGAACTGCGAGTAGCTGCCCTCCAGCGGCAGCCCCTGGTCGATGTGCAGGCCCGCGGTGAGCGTCGTGGAGATCGCGTCGGTCAGGCCGCCGAGCATCTGTGCCTGGATGCCGCGCGGGTTCACCGGCTTGCCGACGTCGACGGCGATGATCGCCTTCGTGACGCGCGGGTGCTTCGGGTCGCGCGCGTCCAGCTCGACCAGGCAGGCGGTGTAGGACTTGTACTCGCCGTGCACCGCGATCCCCTGCGCGAACCCGGCCGGCATCTTCTTGCCCCACTCGCCGAGCTCGGCGACCTTGTCGAGCACCGCGCGCTGCCGCGGCTCCTTGATGAACTCGCGGCGGAAGGCCACCGGGTCCTTGCCGAGCTTCGCGGCGATCTCGTCGACCATGATCTCTTCGGCGCCGCGGGTGTTCGCCGAGTAGACCGACCGCCACGCCGAGGTGTGGAACTTCAGCGGGACCTCGTTGAGCAGCTGCGTGGTGACGCCGAAGTTGTACGGCGACTTGACGGTCAGCAGGAACACCGTCTGCGCGAAGCTCAGGTTGCCGCCGACGGGCAGCTTCGCCGCGAACGCCGTCAGGATCTCGCCGAGGCCGTGGCTCCAGTCGGTTTCGACGCTCGCGACGCGGTGTTCGAACGTCAGCACCTGCCCGAGCGCGAAGGTCGCGCGGATCCGGTGGTAGCTCGCCGCGCGCGCCCGGCCGTGGCGCATGTCGTCGATCCGGCTCCACATCAGCCGGACGGGCTTCTTCATCGCCTTCGAGATGTGCGCGGCTTCCAGCGCCGCGTCGAAGAACAGCCGCCGCCCGAACGACCCGCCGCCCTGCTGGACGTGCACGGTGACCTTGTTCTCCGGCAGGCCCAGTTCCTGCGCGATGGTCTGCTTCGCCACGATCGGCGACTTGAGCCCGGCCCAGATGGTCGCGCTGTCCTCCCGGACGTCGGCGACTGCGGAGTTCGACTCCATCGGCGCGTGGCTGGCGAAGGCGAAGTCGAACTCGCCGTCGACGTACTGGGTCAGCAGCGGCGGCACCACGAACGGCAGTGCGGCGGCCCGCAGCTTCTTCTTGATCGTCTCGTTGTCCTCGCCGTCGACCGTGCCCGGGCCCCAGGTGACGTCGAGGGCGTTCTTGCCGTCGAGCGCCTGGCCGAAGGTCTCGGCCATCACCGCGACCCCGGTCGGGACGACGGCGATGTCGATGATCCCGGGCATGGCGCGGACGGCGGCCTCGTTGTTCACCTTCTTCACGGTGCCGTTGATGGTCGGCGGCCGGCGCACCATCACCGGGTTCGCGCCGGGGACGTCGAGGTCGAGCGTGTAGACCTGCTTTCCGGTGACCATCGCGCGGGCGTCCTTGCGCGAGGTCGGCGTCCCGACGAGCGTGTGCGCCGACTCGGCCTTCGGCCGGATCGCCCCGACGCTCAGGCCCGAGCGGGACGCGGGCCCGGCGAGGACGCCGTAGGAGGCGCTGCGACCGTCGGGCGCCCACACCGCACCGTCGCGTGTGGACAGTCGCGACGCGTCGGTCCCCCACTGCGCCCCGGCCGCCGCGACCATCCGGGCGCGGGCGGTCGCCGCGGTGGCGCGGACCGGGTCGTAGAGCGAGCGCATCGTGTTGGACCCGCCGGTGAGCTGGTTGAACAGCAATTCGGTGCGGGCGTCGGAGAGCACGACGTCGACGCGGTCGAGCGGCAGGTCCAGCTCTTCGGCGACGAGCATCGCGGTCGCCGTCGTGATGCCCTGGCCGACCTCCGCGCGCGGCAGCTGCAGCCGCGCCCGGCCGTCGGCGGTCAGCTCGAGCACGAGCATCCCGGCGGTCGGCGCGCACGACAGCGTCAGGACGTCGCCGAGGTCGAGGATCTCCGCCGGCTGCGGCAGGGTCGGGACGACGGCCTCGGCGCGGGCGGGCGCCACCGCGTCGGCGGTGAGCTTGGTGGCGACGGTGAGCGTGGGCGCGGCGACCAGGTAGGTCAGGAAGCGGCGGCGGCCGACCTGCCCGGGCTCCGGCTGTTCGGTGGTGGGACTGGCCATCGGGGATCCCTTGCTGGGTGGTGGCGGGGTGCGCGCCACGCTAAGGACCCCTTGACACGACGTCAACGCGGAGTAGCCGAGTTCGCCCATCTCTGTGACGAGATGACAGTGGAAGCCGCCGAATGTGTGCGCCGCCACAGCGCCGGATGGCGGAGCGGGCGCCGCTGTACGAGGTCAGGCGAACTTCGTCTTCGGCCGGTCCTGTCGCACACCGTCCACGTAGACGTCCACCTTCTCGTCGAGGAACGCCACCAGTCCCGCGGCCCGGATGCTCTCCGGCAGCGGCGTGGGGTAGCTCCACGCGAGGTCCTCGTGCCCGGCCACGTCGAAGTGCTCGGCGGCGCCCTTGTACGGGCAGTGCGTCACCACGTCGGTCTTCGACAGCAGGTCCATCCGGACGTCCACGCGGGGCAGGTAGTAGCGGGTCGGCAGGCCCGTCTCGAACAGCAGGTGCGGCCGCACCGAGTCCGCCACCGCCACGCCGTCGACCTCGATGCGGACGTGGCGGGAGCTCGGGAGGATGTCGACGCGGACGCCCGGGTCGCGCGGGTGCGTGAAGATCCGCTCGTCCTCTTCGAACCAGTCGAAGGCGCCGAACTCGAAGCGGATGTGGCCGCGGAGCTCTTCGATCGGGGAATCCGGGTACTCCAGCGCGCCGTCCACCGCCTCGGCCGCGGCACCCTTTATCGTCGACAGAACAGCTTCTCCGCGGCTCGGCGAGTGCGCCGTCCGGCCGGAGGGGGTGAGAACGCCGCTCACGACGTCCGCGCGCGGGATGTAGTACGTGGGGTAGTACGGAACTTCCCACACCAGGAGGGGGTGCACCGTGTCCGCGACGACCTGCCCGCCGAGGAACACCCGCACCCTCTTCGCGCCCTGTGCCACGCGGACCCGGCCGCGTCCCGGAGTGCTCATGCTCCGCTCAACGGGCCGCGAATCGCGGGTATTCCGGCGCGCTCGGCGCGAGGACGGCTAGCGTGGCAGGCAGCACGAGGACGACAGGAGGCGGGCACGGGTGGCCGGCGTAGAGATCCCCACGGTCGGTACCCCCGCCGGGATGCGCAAGATCAACCAGCGGGCGGTGCTCGACCTGCTGCGCCGCGGCGGGCCGGCGACCCGGCCGCAGGTCGCGAAGGACACCGGGCTGTCGAAGCCGACGGTCAGCCAGGCGCTGCTGGCCCTGGAAGCCGCCGGGCTGGCGCGCCCGACCGGGCAGACGTCCACCGGCACCGGGCGCTCGGCCGTGCTGTACGAAGCCGACCCCACCGCGGGGTACGTGCTGGGCGTCGACATCGGCCGCGAGCACCTGCGGGTCGCGGTGTCGGACCTCGGCCGCACGCTGGTGGCGCGCCGGGACGAGCGCAACACCGCGCGGTCCGGGGCGGCGCTGGTGACCGCGGTCGGGAAGATCGCGGCCGCGGCGGTCGCGGAGGCCGGTCTTTCGGCCGGCGACATCGTTGTCCGCGTGGTCGGCTCCCCCGGTGTCGCCGATCCGGAGAAGCGGTGCTTCCGGCACGCGCCGAACCTGCCGGGCTGGGGCCGCGCGGGCCTGATCGACGACCTCGAAGCGGCGCTGGGCCCGGACCTGATGGTGGAGAACGACGCGAACCTCACCGCGGTCGGCGAGTGGGAAAGCGGAGCCGCGCGCGGGGCGTCGGTGTTCGGCTGCATCACGATCGGCACCGGCGTCGGCATGGGCCTGATGGTCGACGGCCGAGTGTTCCGCGGCGCGACCGGCGCGGCGGGCGAGATCGGCTACCTCCCGTACGGCCGCACGCGCGCGGCCGACGAGCCCGGCACGCCGCCGGCCCGCGGCCACCTCGAAGAGGCGACGGCGGCCCAGTCGGTCGTGCAGGGCGCCCGGGAACTCGGCCTGGGCACGGCGAAATCGGCCCGCGAGGTGTTCCGCCTGGCCCGCGAAGGCGACGAGCTGGCCCGGCAGGCCCTGGCGGCGGAAGCCGACCGCCTCGCGTACACGGTGGCCTCGGTGGCGGCGGTGATCGAC
The DNA here is from genome assembly GCF_053601215.1 of Amycolatopsis sp. NPDC004772. Taxonomy (NCBI): domain Bacteria; kingdom Bacillati; phylum Actinomycetota; class Actinomycetes; order Pseudonocardiales; family Pseudonocardiaceae; genus Amycolatopsis; species Amycolatopsis sp. NPDC004772. Next base: position 32,688 of record NZ_JBSGBK010000051.1, on the reverse strand, counting down.
CCGGAACTGATCGTCCTCGGCGGCGGCATGGGCACGGCGGCGGACCTGCTGCTGGAGCCGATCGACCGGGCGCTGCACGCGTTCACGCCGCTGGTGCCGAAGGTGGTCCAGGGCGAGCTGGGCGAGGACGCGGTGCTGACCGGGGCGATCAGCGTCGGCCTGCGGGCGGCCGAAGGCCTGGTCTTCGACCGCCGGGTGGGTGCCGCCTAAGCCGCGCGCCAGGCTTCGCCGCCCGCCGACAGCCGCCACGGGGTCAGGCGCAGGACCGTGATCTTGGGGTCGCGGTGGTCCTCGCCGCCGAGGATCTTCGGGTCGTAGCCCAGGGGCTCCGGCGTGGCCGCGAACAGGTCCCACAGGGACTTGCGCGTCTCTTCGTCGTCCTCGAACTCCGCCCGGCATTCCGCGACCGCCACCTCGTGTTGCGGGTCCCAGTACGAGCACGATACGTACGGCGACGCCGCCAGGTGCGCGAGCTTCAACGGGGTCGGCCGGGTGAACAGCCGGCCGACCAGGCCGTGCGGAGTGGGTTCCCAGATCGGGTGGACGACCCGGGAGCGCGGTCTCCCCCGCCGGTCGACCGTCACCAGGGTGCACCAGACGATCCGGTGCGCCACGCGCACGAACGCTTCCGCCAGCTCCGCCGGCACTCTGCTAGATTCCACAACCATGGTTGTGCATCCTACCGCCGAGAGCCTCGACCTGTCACTGACGGCCCTCTTCGCGGGCTGGGCGATGACGGACGAGGTCCAGCGGCGGCTCGCGACCCGGGGCTTCGGCGACCTGCGCTTCAACGACGGCGTCGTGATCCAGCACGTCCTCGCCGCCCCGCTGTCCATCACCGCGCTGGCCGAGCGGATGGGCGTCACCCAGCAGGCAGCGTCGAAAGCCGTGGCGGATCTCGAACGCCGTGGGCTGCTGCGCCGCGACCCCGATCCGGCCGACGCGCGCACGAAGCTGCTGCACCTGACCGCGCACGCGCTGGCCGCCGTCGAAGCGACGCGGGTGCTGCGACGGGAACTTCAGGAGGAGATCGAGGCGGAGTACGGCGCGAAGCAGGTCGAAGAGGCGCAGAGGCTCCTGGCCGCGGTCATCGGCCGGTACGGCGGCGGCGACGCGATCCGTGCCCGGCGGGTCCGCCCGCCGCGCTGATGACCTCCGGCGTAATCGACGCCGCCGCCCGGACGGCCGACCATCAAGGACATGAGCGAATCCGCGAAGAACCGCATGATCGTCGTCGACTGCCTGGAGAACCTGTTCGTGCACAAGGACTTCGATGCCGCGAAGGCCGCGCTGCACCCCGACTTCGTCACCCACAGCCCCGACCTGCCCTCCGGCCGCGAGGCGTTCACCGACGCCGTGAAGAATTCGCCGCTGGCGGGCGCGAGCGCGGAGATCAAGCACGTCGTCGCGGAGGACGACCTCGTCGTCGCCCACCTGCACGTGGGCGGGATGGCGGTCGTCGACATCCTGCGCGTCGAGGACGGCTTGCTCGTCGAGCACTGGGACGTCAAACAGCCGATCTAGCGCGTGATGACGCAGGTCCCCGACGCCGTGGCCAGCAGCTTGCCCTCGGCGTCGCGGATCTCCCCCTCGGCGAAGGCGATCCGCGAACCCTCCTTCACGACGCGGCCCGTCGCGCGGATCTCCCCGCGGCCCGCGTGGATCGCGCGCAGGTAGTTCACCTTCAGCTCCACCGACGCGTAGCCGACGCCGGCCGGCAGGGTCGTGTGGACCGCGCAGCCGACCACCGAGTCCAGCATCGTCGCCGCCACGCCGCCGTGGACCATGCCGATCGGGTTGTACAGCGACTCGTCCGGTTCGGCGACCGCGACGACCTCGCCCGGTTCGACGCTTTCCCAGCGCAGGCCGAAGTGCGCGGCGATCGGCGCCGGCGGGACGCGGCCCTCGGCGATCGCCCGCATGTACTCCAGGCCGGACATCGTGGCGCCGAGCCGAGCGGTCTCCAGGGGGTCCTGCCAGGTGATGGTCTTCGAACGGACCGGGGCTTCGACGTCGGTCATGCGGGCTCCTCGACTATGACAACTGTCTTAAGACTCGCCCGCGGGGCGGCGAGCGTCAAGCGCGGCGTGACCCAGGCCACCGGTGGTCCGGCCGCGGCGCGGGTGGAATCATCCGGGGGTGGACACCGACCGCAAGCTGATCGACCCGGAACGCGTCGCGGCGGCGGTCGACGGCCTCGGCGACCGCGCCGTCATCGAAGAGTGGGCGCGGCGCTTCTCCGTGGTCGCCGATCCCTCGCGCCTGGCGCTGCTGGTCTCCATCCACTACGCCCGCGAGATCAGCGTCACCGACCTAGCCGCGGCCACCGGTATGACGGACACCGCGGTGTCGCAGGCCCTGCGGCTGCTCCGGGCGCACGGGCTGGTCACGCCCCAACGCACCGGCCGGGTGGTGCGGTACCGCCTGGCGGACGCCACGGTCCACGAACTCATCCACCGAGTGCGCCCGCACCCCGCGGACGACGGCGAACACCGGTAGCGTGCGGGCATGACGGGATTGCCCGAGACCATCACCGCCTGCCTGTTCGACCTCGACGGAGTGCTGACCGGCACGGCGATCCTCCACCGCGAGGCCTGGAAGCGGACGTTCGACGAATTCCTCCGCGCCCGTGACGGCGCCGGGTTCAGCGAGTTCACCGACCACGACTACGCGGCCTTTGTGGACGGCCGCCCCCGCGCCGACGGCGTGCGCGAATTCCTGCGGTCGCGCGGGATCGCGTTGCCCGAGGGCGAACCGGACGACCCGGTGGACGCCCCGACCGTCAACGGCGTCGGCAACCGCAAGAACGAACTGGTCCTCAAGATCATCGACGAACGCGGGGTGAACCCGTACCCGGGTTCGGTGCGCTACCTCGAAGCCGCGAAAGCCGCCGGGCTGCGGATCGCCGTGGTGACGTCGTCGGCCAACGGCGCCAAGGTGCTCGACGGCGCCGACCTCAGCAAGTACGTCGAGGCGCGCATCGACGGCATCGTCATCCGCGAACGCCACCTGAAGGGCAAGCCCGCGCCCGACTCGTTCCTGGCCGGCGCCGCGGCGCTCGGCGTCGAGCCCGCGCACGCGGCCGTCTTCGAGGACGCCCAGTCCGGCGTCCAGGCCGGGAAGGCCGGCGGCTTCGGGTACGTCGTGGGCGTGAACCGGGCCGACCAGGCCGCCGCACTGAAGGCCCACGGGGCCGACATCGTCGTCGACGACCTCGCCGACCTGCTGGAGGACCGATGACCGAACCGCACGGCTACGAATGCTCGCCGTGGGCCCTGCGCTGGCGCGGCATGGACGTCGACGCCCTGCAGCGCACCGAATCGGCGTTCGCGGTGTCCAACGGCCACATCGGCCTGCGCGGCACCCTCGAGGAGGCCGAGCCGCGCGGCCTGCCCGGCACTTACCTCAACGGCTTCTACGAGCAGCACGAACTCCCCTACGCCGAGGCCGGCTACGGCTACCCCGAAGAGGGCCAGACCGTCGTCAACGTGACCGACGGCAAGATCATCCGGCTGCTCGTCGAGGACGAGCCGCTGGACATGCGCTACGGCGCGGCCACCGCGCACGACCGGGTGCTCGACTTCCGCAAGGGCACGCTGAGCCGGACCACCGAGTGGTCGTCGCCGACCGGGCGGCGCGTGCGCGTGCGCACCGAGCGGCTCGTGTCGTTCACCCAGCGCGCGATCGCCGCGATCCGGTACGAGGTCGAGCCGCTCGACGAGGACCTGCAGCTGGTCGTCCAGTCCGACCTGCTGGCCAACGAGCCGATCGAGTCCGACACCAGCGACCCGCGGGTGGCCGCCGCGCTGAACTCGCCGCTGGTCGGCGAGTTCCACCGCGCGTCGGACTACAACGCCGTGCTGGTGCACCAGACCCGCCGGTCCGGGCTGCGGATGGCCGCGGCGATGGACCACAAGATCGAAGTGGACGACGGGATCCGCGCCCGCATCCACTCCGAGGAGGACCTCGCGCGGCTGACCGTCGCCGTCGACGTGCCGAAGGGCGGCCGGCTGCGGATCACCAAGTTCCTCGCCTACGGCTGGTCCGCGCAGCGCTCGGTGCCGGCGCTGCGCTCGCAGGTCGAGGCGGCGCTGGCCGGCGCCCGTCAGACCGGCTGGAAGGGCCTGCTCACCGAGCAGCGCGAGTTCCTCGACGACTACTGGACCACCTCGGACATCGAGATCGAAGGCGATCCCGAACTCCAGCAGGCCGTCCGGTTCGCCTTGTTCCACATCCTGCAGGCCGGGGCCCGCGGGGAAAGCCGCGCGATCGCCGGCAAGGGGCTGACCGGGCCCGGCTACGACGGGCACGCCTTCTGGGACACCGAGTCCTTCGTCCTGCCGGTGCTCACCTACACCATCCCGGACGCGGCGCGCGACGCCCTCCGCTGGCGGCACTCCACAATGGACAAAGCGCGGGAACGCGCGCACCAGCTGGGGTTGCGCGGCGCGGCGTTCCCGTGGCGGTCGATCAACGGCGCCGAGTGCTCGGCGTACTGGCCGGCGGGCACGGCGGCGTTCCACGTCAGCGCGGACATCGCCGACGCCGTCCTGCGCTACCTCAACGCGACCGGCGACGAGGAGTTCGAGCGCGACTACGGCACCGAGTTGCTACTGGAAACCGCGCGGCTGTGGGCATCGCTCGGGCACCACGACCGGCACGGCACCTTCCGCATCGACGGCGTCACCGGGCCGGACGAGTACTCGGCGGTGGCGGACAACAACGTCTACACGAACCTCATGGCGCGCCGGAACCTGCAGGCGGCGGCGGAGTCGTGCGAGCGGCACCCCGAAGTGGCGGCGCGGTTCGGCGTCGACACCGTCGAGCTGGACTCCTGGCGCGCGGCCGCGGCGGCGATGTTCCTGCCCTACGACGAAGAACTCGGCGTGCACCCGCAGTCGGAGGGGTTCCTCGACCACGACGAGTGGGACTACGAGGGCACCGACCAGGCGCACTACCCGCTGCTGCTGCACTACCCGTACTTCGACCTCTACCGCAAGCAGGTCGTCAAGCAGGCGGACCTGGTGCTCGCGCTGCACCTGTGCGGCGACTCGTTCAGCCCGGAGGAGAAGGCGCGCGACTTCGCCTACTACGAGGCGAGGACCGTGCGCGACTCGTCGCTGTCGGCGGGGACACAGGCGGTGGTGGCCGCCGAGGTGGGGCATCTGGAACTGGCCTACGACTACCTCGCCGAAGCCGCGCTGACCGACCTGCACGACGTCCACAACAACGTGCGCAACGGCCTGCACATGGCGTCGCTGGCCGGGGCGTGGCAGGGCGCGGTGGCCGGGTTCGGCGGCCTGCGGGACCACGGCGGGACGCTGGCCTTCGCGCCGCGGCTGCCCCCGCAGCTCGGGCGGATCACCTTCCGCCTGATGTTCCGCGGCACCCGGTTCCAGGTCGAGATCGATCCCGACCAGGCCACCTACCACGTCGTCGCCGGTGCGCCGCTGGAAGTGCTGCACCACGGCGAGCGCATCACCGTCACGGCGGAGCCGCGGCAGTACGCGATCCCGAAGATCGACGCCGGCACGCCGCCGAAGCAGCCACCGGGGCGTGCGCCGATGCGGCGTGACTCGGAATCGGTGCGTCAGTACGCGGAACCGTCCAACCCGATCACTGAGGAAGGTCGCTAGCGGCCTCGCGTCCGGGTGGGGCCGGGACTTCCTCGGTCCCACCCGGGCTCACGTCCGGGTCCGGGGCCGTCGGCACGTCGTGCGTCAGCTTGCCGGGGGTCGGGAGCTTCGGGAGCTCTTCGTCTTCGTCGTCGCGGCCGTGGAGGCGCTGCTGCTCGCTCATGCTTTCCGGGATACCCGGTTTTCCCGGTGACGGCCAGCTGATTCAGGCCGCGCGCTCGGCCGCCGCGGCCCGCGCCTTGTCCTGCAGGGTGAGCAGCAGGCCGTCGCGGGTCGACCACGGGCAGATCGTCACCTTGCCGCCGGCGACCGTCAGCAGGGCTTCCGCGACGATCGCGCCGGCCAGGGCCTGGTGGGCGCGGCTGCGCGAGATGCCCGGCAGTTCGGCGCGCTTCGACGGCGGCAGCGCGGCCAGCCGCGGGATCCACGCGCGGAGGTCGTCGAGGCGCAGTTCCTTGCACTTGCCGGGGCGGGCGCCGGCCAGCCGCGCGAGCTGCTGGAGCACCTTCGAGCAGCCGATGACCCGCGGATCGTCGACGTCGGCGGCGCCCAGGGTGGTGGTGACGACGTCCAGAGCGTGCGCGCGCAGGGCCTTGACCTGCTTGTTCGAGACGCGCTCCGACGGCAGCCAGTCCCGGGTCATCGAGCGGGCACCCAGCGGCAGCGAGCGCGCGAAGGTGGCCTTCTCGCCGGAGCCGGCGGCCAGTTCGACCGTGCCGCCGCCGATGTCGAGCACGAGCATCGGCCCGGAGGCCTCGTACCAGCGGCGGGCGGCGAGGTAGGTCAGCTCGGCTTCGCAACGGCCGGAGAGGAAGCGCAGCTCGACCCCGGTCTCGCCGGCGACGTGCCGGACGACGTCCGCCGCGTTGGCCGCGTCCCGGATCGAGGAGGTGGCCAGCGGGTAGACGTCGCGGACGCCGTGGCGGTACGCCGTGGTCATGCCCGCCGCGACGGCGGCCGTGACGGCCTCGATGCCCCGGTCGGACAGGCGGCCGCGGACGTCGAGCTCGCGATCCAGACGCAGCCGCGTCTGGTGGTTGACCAGCGGCTCACGGGGTGAGCCGGACACCGGCACCACCACGAGCCGGGCGCTGAACGAGCCGACGTCCAGCACGCCCACCGCGGGCTCTTCTCTTTTTCGCACAGCTCGGCGCACCTCACTTCCGCCTGGTGAATATCCCCGGTTCGACGGTTTGAAACCAGCAATGATGTCCGATCTCACGGCGCTTTGCCGGACATTTCCGGGATTGAGGCCCTCCGGAGGTGCGTTTCTGACGCGAAGGTCACAGTGAGATAACCCGATCGAGTGAACTAGGGTGCCACTGGACACGATTCGGTAACGCCAGTGTGCGCACGGCGATTAATCGGACATCGGAACCGGCGTGGAGCAGGGGAAAGAGATGCAACGGCCCGAGCGGCGAGCCGAGCTCGTGCGGCCGGCCGCCGTCGTGCTCGCGGTCGTTGCGGGCCTCGGCTGCGTCCTGCTCGGGGTGACGTCGGTGCTCGCCCCGGAGCCCGCGATCGCCCCGGCCGCGGACCGGCCTTCGGTGGCCGCGGCGCCGCCGATGGCGGTACTGATCCCGGCACTGGGCCTCACGCTGGAGCACGTGGTCCCGCTCGGTCATGTGGACGGCCGCCGGGAGCAGCCGGGAACCGCTGCGGGGGTGGGCTGGTTCGCCGACGGGCCGGTGCCGGGCGCGCCCGGGGTGGCGGTGCTGTCGGCGCACGCGAACTTCGGGTACGCGGCGGGAGCGTTCGCCCGCTTGGGCAAGCTCCTGCCGAAAGCGGTGATCACGGTGCGCGACACCAGAGGCCAGGAGACGCGGTTCGCGGTGCGGCAGACGTCGGTGTTCCCGGCGAGTGAGCCGGACAGCGCGCTGGTGGCGCCGGAGGGAACCGGGCCGGAGCTGCGGCTGATCACCAGCGATGGGACGTACGACGGCGCCGGGTTCGCCGGCACGCGGGTTGCGGTGTACGCGACTCCCGTCTGAGCGCGTCGCGAATGACTCATCCGGGACGTCGGCGGTCCCGAACGAGTCATTCGCGGCACTGCGGCGAGGGGGCGGCGGCTCAGCCGATCAGCTCGCGCAGCTGCGACACCGCCGCCACCCGGGCCTCGCGACCCGGCTGCAGCGGGCTGACGATCAGCGTCGTCGCGCCCGCCTCGGCGAAGGCCGCCACGCGCTCCTTCACGTAGCCCGCCGGGCCGACCAGGGAGATCGCGCGCAGCAGTTCCAGCGGGACGGCCGCCGCCGCTTCTTCCTTCTTGCCGTCCAGGTACAGGTCCTGGATCAGCTTCGCCTCGGCCTCGTAGCCGTAGCGGCAGGCCAGGTCGTTGTAGAAGTTCTTGCCGCGCGCGCCCATGCCGCCGATGTAGAGGGCCAGCATCGGCCGCACGTGGTCGAGGAGCGGCTCGACGTCGTCGCCGATGGCCAGGGCCACCGTCACGAACGTGTCCAGCTCGCCCAGGGCCGCGTCGCGCTGGGCCTGGCCTTCGGCCAGGGACGCACCCCAGACGTCGGCCGCCTTCTCCGGGTGGAAGAAGATCGGCTGCCAGCCCTCGGCGATCTCGGCGGTCAGCGCGACGTTCTTCGGCCCGATCGAGGCCAGCAGCACCGGGATGCGCTCGCGCACCGGGTGGTTGATCAGCTTGAGCGGCTTGCCGAGCCCGGTGCCCTGCTCCGGCGGCAGCGGGATCGTGTAGTGCTTGCCCTCGTGGACCACGCGCTCGCGGCGCCACACCTGGCGGCAGACGTCGACGATCTCGCGGGTGCGGCCCAGCGGCGCGTCGTACTTCACGCCGTGGAAGCCCTCGATGACCTGCGGGCCGGACGCCCCGAGCCCGAGGATGAACCGCCCGTCGGAGACGAAGTCGAGACCGGCCGCGGTCATCGCGGTCAGGGTCGGCGTGCGGGTGTAGATCTGGAAGATGCCGGACGCCAGCTGGACGCGCTCGGTCTTCGCGGCCAGGTACCCGAGCTGGCTGACCGCGTCGAAGGAGTAGGCCTCCGGCACGAAGACGACGTCGAGGCCGGCCTTCTCCAGTTCGACGATGTCGGCGACGCTTTCGGCGAAGCCTCCGGAGTAGCTGATCCCGGTCCCGATCCTCATGGGCGTCCTTCCGCGGTGAGCGAGCGCTTAGTCGCTCGTCATTATGCGCGCTGCCCGGCTCCTTCCGATGTGGGTACCGCCACTATCCACCCGCGACGACCGTCCCCCGCACGTCCCCGAAGCCGACGCGCGTGCCGCCCGGGCCGGGGGCGGTCGCGCTGATCACCACCTCGTCGCCGTCTTCGAGGAACGTCCTCGTCACGCCGCCGGGCAGCTCCAGGGGTTCCCGGCCGCCCCAGGACAGTTCCAGGAACGAACCGCGCTGGTCGCGTCCGGGGCCGGTCACCGTGCCGGAGGCGTAGAGGTCGCCGGTGCGCAGGCTCGCGCCGTTGACCGTCATGTGCGCCAACTGCTGCGGGGCCGTCCAGTACTGGGTCGCGAACGGCGGGCTCGACACCAGGTGGCCGTTGAGCCGGATCTCCAGGGCCAGGTCCAGCCCCCACTTCTCGTCGGTCCGGAGGTAGTCGAACGGCTCCGGGTCCTGCGGCGGGCCGTCGACGCGCGCGTGCTCCAGCGCGGCCAGCGGGACGATCCACGGCGACACCGACGTCGCGAACGACTTGCCGAGGAACGGGCCCAGCGGCTGGTACTCCCAGGCCTGGATGTCGCGCGCCGACCAGTCGTTGACGAGGCAGACGCCGAAGACGTGGTCCGCGAAGTCCGCTGTGGACACCCGGGTGCCCGGGACGGACGGGGTGCCGACGACGAACCCGACCTCCGCCTCGATGTCCAGCCGCTGCGACGGGCCGAACGAGGGGGCATCGGCGTTGCGGGGCTTGCGCTGCCCGTGCGGCCGGACGACCGGCGTCCCCGACGCGACGACGGTGCCGGCCCGGCCGTGGTAGCCGATCGGCAGGTGCTTCCAGTTGGGTGGGAGCTCGGTGGCGTCCGGGCGGAAGATCTTGCCGGCGTTGAGGGCGTGGTGCTCGCTGGAGTAGAAGTCGACGTAGTCGGCGACGTCGAAGGCGAGGTGGGTGGTGACCACGGCCAGCGGGTGGAGGTGCGGCCGCAGCTGGTCGGCGTAGCGGGGCTCGGTGAGCCATTCGGTGAGGTGCTCACGGACCTCGCGCCAGGTGGCGGGCCCGGCGGCCAGCAGCGGGTTGAGGACGCCGGCGGTGAGCAGCAGCGCGAAGGCGGCGGCCGTTTCGGCGGCCGCGGCGGTCAGGTCGAGCACCTGGTCGCCGACGGGCACGCCGACCCGCCGCTCGGGCGCCCCGCCGACGGAGAAGACGCCGTAGGGCAGGTTGTGCAGGCCGAAGGGGTGGTCTTCGGCAAGCTCGAGCCAGGTCACGTTCACTCCTCGTCAGGGGCGGCTTGTGCCGCCGAGTTCAGCTCTCGTCTCGGCCGCGGTGCTGATGTCACTGGGCGTCCTTTGCCGCTCGCCTTGCCACCCACTCCGCCACGACGTCCGCCAGGACCGGCAACGGCAGGGTGCCGCTGCCCAGCACCGTGTCGTGGAACTCCCGGATGTCGAAAGCCGCGCCCAGCGCCTGCTCGGCTTCGGCGCGCAGCCGCTCGATCTCCAGGCGGCCCACCATGTAGCTGAGCGCCTGCCCCGGGAGGCCCGCGTACCGGTCGACCTCGGCCTCGATCTCGATCCGGGCCATCGGCGTATGGTCGACCATGAAGTCGACCGCCTGCTGCCGGCTCCAGCCCAGCGCGTGCAGGCCCGTGTCCACGACCAGCCGGGCCGCGCGCATCGAATCCTGCGTCAGCAGGCCGAGCCGGGCCGTGCTGTCGGAGTACAGCCCCATTTCGTCCGCGAGGCGCTCGGCGTAGAGGCCCCAGCCCTCGGCGAAGGCGTTGAACATGCCGATCCGGCGCAGCAGCGGGACATCGGTCAGCTGCTGGGCGAGCGTCAGCTGGAAGTGGTGCCCCGGCACCGCCTCGTGGAAGGCGACGGACTCGCTCAGCGTCCGCTGCCGCTGGTCCGCGTCGCGCGTGTTCGCGTAGTACGTGCCCGGCCGGGAACCGTCCAGGGACGGCTCGATGTAGTAGGCGATCGAGCCGCTTTCGGCCTCCGCGTCCGGTACCGGCGCCACCTGGCACTTCTGCTCCGGAACCCGTGAGAACCATTGTGGGGCCACGGCTTCCGCGCGCGTGATCGTCGCGCGGGCGGACTCCAGCAGCTCGTCGCCGTCCCGCCAGCGCAGGGCCGGGTCGGTGCGGATGCGGTCGAAGACCTCCGCGAGCTCGCTCGTGCCGAACAGCTCGGCGCCCAGCTCGCGGTACTCCCCCGCCAGCCGCTCGATGATCGCCAAGCCTGTGTCGTGCAGGTCCTGCGGCGTGCGCCCGGTCGTCGTCTCGGCCCGGATCAGCGCCGCGTAGCGCTCCGGCCCGCCCGGCAGGTCACCGAGGCCCGGCGACGTCTCGGGCCGGGCCACCGGGACGACCTCGTCGGCCAGGAAGTCCCGGTACCGCCGGTAGGCCGGGCGCACCACCTCGGCCAGCACCCGGTCACGCTCGGCTTCGAGGCCCCGGACCGGCACCTTCAGCGGGTCGTTCTCCGGATCGGCGAGGTACCGCTCGACGTAGCCGACGCCGATGCGCGCCAGGAACTCCGGCGGTGCCAGCCCCTCGGCGAGCGCCGCACGCTGCCGCTCGATCACCTGGTCCAGGTACGTGCCGATGGCGGCGAGCCGGCTCAGGTAGCCGCGGGCCTTGCCGTCGTCGTCGAGGATCGTCTGCGGCAGGTCCGTGAGCAGGCTGAGGGCCGGTGCGTCCAGCCCGTCGCTCACCGCGATGTCCGCCCGGCCGGAATCGAGCACGTCGATCCGCGTGCGGGCCTGCCAGATCACGACGTCCCGGGTGACGCGCTCGGCCGGTGTCAGCACCGCCGCGTCGAGCGCCTCGGCGCGCGCGATGACGCCGGCGAGCCCGGCGCGGAACCGGGCGGCGGCTTCGGCGGTCTGGTCGGCGAGCTTGTCGTGCGTGCCCGGCAGGCCGTACACCGACGGGAGCAGCGGCTGCGCCTCGAACATCAGCGCCAGGCACTCGTCCGCGAGCTTCTCGGGCGTGTCACGGCGCCGCGCCACCCACTCGGCGACCACGCCGGACAGCACCGGCAGCGGCAGGGTGCCGCTGCCCAGCACGACCTCGTGGAACTCGCGGACGTCGAACGCCGCCCCCAGCGCCTGCTCGGCCTCGGCCCGCAGCCGCTGGATCTCCAGCCGCCCCACCATGTAGCCCAGCGCCTGGGCCGGGTCGGCGGTGTACCGGTCGATCTCCGCCTCGATCTCCAGCCGCGCCATCGGCGTGTGCTCGGCGAGGTAGTCGACCGCCTGCTGCCGGCTCCACCCGAGCGCGTGCAGGCCGGTGTCGACGACCAGCCGGCCCGCGCGCATCGAATCCTGCGTCAGCATGCCCAGCCGGGAGACATCGTCGGAGTACAGGCCCATCTCGTCGGCCAGGCGCTCGGCGTAGAGGCCCCAGCCTTCGGCGTAGGCGTTGACGTGCAGGATCCGGCGCAGCAATGGCAGCTCGGTGAGCTCCTGGGCCAGGCTGAGCTGGAAGTGGTGCCCCGGAACGGCTTCGTGGAACGCGATCGCCTCACTGGTGAACCGCGGCCGCTTCTCCGCCTCGAACGTGTTCGCGTAATACGTGCCCGGGCGCGTCCCGTCGAGCGACGGCTGGAGGTAGTACGCGATGGTGCCGCTCGCCGCGTCCGCCTCCGGTACCGGCGCCACCCGGCACTGCTGCTCCGGCACCCGCGAGAACCATTGCCCCGCCACGGTTTCCGCGCGGGTGATGGCGGCCCGGGCCCCGGCCAGCAGCTCCTCGCCGTCCCGCCAGCGCAGCGCCGGGTCGGTCCGGATCCGGTCGAAGATCTCCGCGAGGTCCGTGGTGCCGAACAGCTTCCCGCCCAGCTCGCGGTACTCCCCCGCCAGCTTCCCGATCAGGGCGAGCCCGGTGTCGTGCAGGTCCTGCGCCGTGCGCTCGGTCGTCGTTTCGACGCGGATCAGCGCGGCGTACCGCTCCTGACCACCCGGCAGGGCGCCGATGCCCGGCGACGTCTCGGGCCGGGCCACCGGCGCGAGCTCGTCGGCCAGGAAGTCCCGGTACCGCCGGTAGGCCGGCCGGACGACCTCGGCGAGCAGGCGATCGCGTTCGGCCTCGAAGCCTTCGAGCGCGTGCGCCGGTGTCACCCGCAGCGGGTCGTTCCCCGGCGCGCCGAGGTAGCGGTCGACGTACTCGACGCCGACGGCCACCAGGAAGCCCGGCGGCACCCGGCCTTCGCCGGCCGCCGCGCGCTGCCGCTCGATCAGCGCGTCGAGGTAGTCCCCCATTCCGGCGAGCCGGCTCAGGTACCCGCGGACCTTCGGCTCGTCGTCCAGCACCGTCTGCGGCAGGTAGAGCAGCAACTGCAGCGCGGGCGCGGCGAGCCCGTCGCTGACCGAGATGTCGGCGCGGCCGGAGTCCATCTCGTCGATGGCCGCTTTCGCCTGGGAGAGCACGACTTCGCGGGTGACCCGCTCCTCGGCGGACAACCCTGCGGTGCCGAGCGCCGCGGCCCGCGCGGCGATCGCCGCGTAGCCCGCGCGGAGCCGGGCTTCGGTCGCCGCGCTCGGATCGGGCAGCCGGCCGGGATCGCCGGGCAGGCCGTACAGCGACGGGTACAGCGGCTGCCGTTCGAAGTCCAGCGCGAGCAGCTCATCGGCCAGCTTCCCGGGCGTGTCGAGCTGCCCGGCCACCCAGTCCCCGACCACCTTCGCCAGCGCGGACAGCGGCAGCATGCCGTGGCCCAGCACGACTTCGTGGAAGCCGCGGATGTCGAACCGCTCGCCCAGCGCCCGCTCGGCCTCGGCCCGCAGCCGCTGGATCTCCAGCCGCCCGACCATGTAGCCCAGTGCCTGCGCCGGCCAGCCGACGTACCGGTCGATCTCCGCTTCGATCTCCAGCCGCGCCATCGGCGTGTGCTCGACCAGGAAGTCGATGGCCTGCTGCCGGCTCCAGCCCAGCGCGTGCAGCCCGGTGTCGACGACCAGCCGACCCGCCCGCATCGAATCCTGCGTCAGCATGCCCAGCCGTGACACGTCGTCGGAGTACAGGCCCATCTCGTCCGCGAGCCGCTCGGCGTAGAGGCCCCAGCCTTCGGCGTAGGCGTTGAACATGCCGATCCGCCGCAGCAGCGGCAGGTCCCGCAGTTCCTGCGCCAGGCTGAGCTGGAAGTGGTGGCCCGGAACGGCTTCGTGGAAGGCGATCGCCTCACTGGTGAACCGCGGCCGCTTCTCGGCTTCGTACGTGTTCGCGTAGTACGTGCCCGGGCGCGTGCCGTCGAGCGACGGCTGGAGGTAGTAGGCGATCGTGCCGCTCGCCGCGTCGGCCTCCGGCACCGGGGCGACCTCGCACTTCTCGGCCGGGATGCGCGAGAACCACCGCGGGGCGACGGCTTCGGCGCGGGCGATCGCGTCGCGGGCCGCGGACAGCAGTTCCTCGCCGTCGCGCCAGCGCAACGCCGGATCGGTGCGCAGGCGCTCGAAGATATCGCCGAGCTCCGTGGTGCCGAACACCTTCGCGCCCAGCTCGCGGTACTCCTCCGCGAGCTTCTCGATCAGCGCCAGCCCGGTCTCGTGCAGGTCCTGCGCCGTGCGCTCGGTGGTCGTCTCCGCGCGGATCAGCGCCGCGTATCGCTCGGCCCCGCCCGGCACGTGGGAGATGCCCGGCGCGGTCTCCGGCCGCCCGACCGGCTCGACCTCGTCACGCAGGAAGTCGCGGTAGCGCGCGTAAGCCGGGTGGACGACCTCGGCGAGCAGCCTGTCCCGCTCGGCTTCGAAGCCCTCGACGGCCGCGGTCGTGCTCACCTTCAGCGGGTCGGTGTCCGCCGCCGCCAGGTAGCGTTCGATGTACTCGATGCCGACGCGGGCCAGGTACGCCGGCGGCACCAGGCCTTCGGCCAGGCTTTCGCGCTGCCGCTCGGCCAAGTCGGCGAGGAACGGCTCGATCGCGGCGAGCCGGGCCAGGTAGCCGCGCGCCTTCTTCTCGTCGTCCAGCGCGTAGTACGGCAGGTACATCAGCAGCCCGAGGGCGGGCGCGGTCAGCCCGTCGCTGACGCCGAGATCGGCCGACCGCGCGCCGAGCCGATCGGCCTCGACCTCGGCGGCCGCGATCACGACCTCGCGAGTGACGGCCTCCTCCGGCGCCAGGCCCTTGATGGCCAGGGCCCGCGCACGATCCGCGAGGGCCCGGTACGCGACGCGGAAGCGCTCCTGCGCGGCCCGGGTCTGGTCGCCGAGCCGGTCGTGGCCGGCGGGCAGCCCGAGCACCGACGGGTGCAGCGGCTCCTGCTCGAAGGACAGCTCGACGAGCTCGCTCGCCAGGCCGTCGACGGTGTCGCCGTGCCCGGCCACCCACTCGTCGACGACCGTGGCGAGCACCGACAGCGGCAGCTGGCCGCCGGCCAGCACGAGGTCGTGGAACGCGCGGACGTCGAACCGCGAGCCGAGCCGCTGCGACGCGCGGGCCCGGGCGTGCTGGATCTCCCGCCGCCCCACCAGGTACCCGAGCGCCTGGCCGGGCCAGGCGATGTAGCGGTCGACCTCGGACTCGATCTCCGGGCGCGCCTCCGGCGTGTGCTCGAGCAGGTAATCGACCGCCTGCTGCCGGCTCCACCCCAGTGCGTGCAGCCCGGTGTCGACGACCAGCCGGCCCGCCCGCAGCGAGTCGCCGGCCAGCATGCCGAGCCGGGCGACGTCGTCGGAGTAGAGCCCCATTTCCTCGGCGAGGCGCTCGCTGTAGAGCCCCCAGCCCTCGACGTAGGCGTTGAACATGCCGATGCGGCGCAGCAGCGGCAGCTCGGTGAGCCCCTGCGCGATGCTGAGCTGGAAGTGGTGGCCCGGCACGGCTTCGTGGAACGCCGTCGTTTCGGCCATGTGCCGCAGCCGCTCGGTGGCTTCGTGGGTGTTCGCGAAGTAGATGCCCGGGCGCGAGCCGTCGCCGGCCGGGCGCAGGTAGTACGCCGCGGGCGCGCCGGGCGCGACCTCCGCCGGCACCGCTTCGACCGTGCACGGCTGCTCCGGGATCCGGCCGAACCACTTCGGCGCTTCCGCCGTCGCCCGGGCGACGGCCGTGCGGGCGGTCTCCAGCAGCTCGTCCGCACTGCGCCAGCGCAGCCCCGGGTCGGTGCGCAGGCGCTCGAAGATCGCGGCCAGGTCGTCGGTGCCGAACACCTTCAGCCCCAGCTCGCGGTACTCGGCGGCGAGCGCCTCGACGGTGTCGAGCCCGATCCGGTGCAGCTCCTCCGGGGTGAACCCGGTGGTCGTGTGCATCCGCGCCAAAGCGGTGTAGGTCTCCGCGCCGCCGGGCAGCCACGACACGCCGGGCCGCTCCGCGGGGCGCCCGTGCGGCTTGACCTCGGCGATCAGGAACTCGCGGTACTCGGTGAAAGCGGGCCGGACGACGTCGGTGAGCAGCTCCTCCCGCCGCCGCTCGAACTCCTCGTCCGGGGCGGGCTGGCGGCGCAGCGGGTCGGCGGCCGGGTCGGCGAGGTAGCGGTCGAGGTGCGCGACCGCGGCGTCGACCAGGTGGGCCACCGGGAGCAGGCCATCGGCGATGCCCTCGGCGTGCCGCCGCGCGGCCTGGCGCAGGTACTCCGGGATCGCGGCCAGCCGGCCGAGCTGGGCCTGCGCGGCCTCGCCCGCCGTCACCGTCGTCATCGGCAGGGCCATCAGCAGGCCCGCCGCGGGCCCGATGGACAGGTCGGTGACGGCGAATTCGACGAGCCGGCTGTCGATCGAGGCGATGCGGTTCTCGGCCGTGGTGATCAGCACTTCACGGGTGACCCGGTCCTCGGCGTTGTCCGGCTCCAGCGCGCGGGCCCGCTCGAGGAACGCCACCAGCCGGGCCCGGAACGCGCGCTCGGCTCCGGCCGACAGGTCCGCCAGGCCGGGCTCCGCCGGGCGGATGCCCAGCAGGGCCGGCGTCAGCGGATCGGCGGCGAACAGCGCTTCGACGAACTCGTCGGCGAGTTCGGTGACCGCGGTCATGGCAGGACCCCCAGCTTCGGCTGATGTGCTCTCGGCCGACCCTAACGGAGATCACCGACAGAAACGCCGCGCCGTTCGCCCGGGGCGGACGGCCTGCGGCGCCGCGGATCGGCCAGGAGGTAGCGTTCTTCAGGTGGCCGTGACCGATCCCGTGGATACCCGCCTGCTCGCCGCGCTCGCCGACCTCGGCAAGGCGGCGGTGCACGAGCTGGCGGCCAAGGTCGGCATGGACCCCCGCGAGGTCGCCTACCGGCTGGTCGCCCTCTCCGGCAGCGGGCTCCCCCTGCTCGTCGGCGTCGAAAGCGACCCGAACGGCCTGCGCGCGGCCATCGCCGGGGCGCCGCCGTCGTGGGCGAACCGACCGCCGCAGCAGCAGTTCCCGCCGCCTTCGCAGCCGGTGCCTTCGCAGCCGCCGATGCCGCCGATGCCGCCGCCGGTCCAGGGGACGCCTTCGGGGCCGTACACCGTCCAGGGCGCTCCTTCCGGGCCGTACAACGTCCAAGGCGCGCCCTCGGGGCCGTACACCGTGCAAGGGGCACCCTCGGGGCCGTACAACGTCCAGGGCACGCCGTCCGGCCGCTACCCGGGCCCGCCGCCCCAGCAGCAGCAACCACCGCGCCCGCCCCGGCCGTTCACGCCGCCGCCGGTGCCGCTCGACCCGGCCGTGAGCACCTGGGGCGTCCCGCAGACGGCGTCGTGGGCCCGCGGCGACGAACCCGCGCGGACCAGCGGGCCCGCGGCCGGCAAGCAGGGCCGGCTCGGCGAGGTCATGGAGACCCAGGGCCTGGAGGGCGAGCAGCTGTCGGTGCAGCTCCTGGAGGTCCAGGACCCGGCCGACTACCTGTTCAGCGCGGCCGGCTACCGCCTGGAGGACGGCGAACGCGCGGTCGTGGTGCACACCGAGATCACCAACCGCGGGTCGATCCCGTTCGCGTCACTGCCGGACAACTACCTCGAACTGCTCGCCGCCGACGGTCAGGCGATCGGCAAGGCACCGGTGTCGCTGACGTCCCGGCCGCCGCACAAGATCGGCGTCAAACCGGGCGAGACGCTGGGCGGCCACACGGTGTACGTGCTGCCGGACGCCACCCGCGTCGTCTCGGTGCGCTGGAGCCCGCGGCCGGAGCCGGACGAGCGCACCCTCACCTGGTCGATCGAGGACTAATAGCTCTCGTCGCGCAGGATTTCCAGGGCCTTCGCCAGGTCGTCCGGGTACTCCGACTCGAACTCGACCCAGCGGCCGTCCGCGGGGTGGGCGAAGGCCAGGGTCTTCGCGTGCAGCCACTGCCGGCTCAGGCCGAGGTGGCGGGCCAGGACCGGGTCGGCGCCGTAGGTCAGGTCGCCGACGCAGGGGTGCCGCAGCGCCGAGAAGTGGACGCGGATCTGGTGCGTCCGCCCGGTTTCCAGCTTGATGTGCGCGAGCGACGCCGCCCGGAACGCCTCGACGACCTCGTAGTGCGTCACGCTGGGGCGGCCGCCCTGGACCACCGCGAACTTGTAGTCGTGGCGCGGGTGGCGGTCGATCGGGGCGTCGATCGTGCCGCGCGTCGGGTCCGGGTGGCCCTGGACGATCGCGTGGTAGCCCTTGTCGACCGTGCGCTCCTTGAACGCGCGCTTGAGCACGGTGTAGGCGTGCTCGCTCTTGGCCACCACCATGACGCCGGTGGTGCCCGCGTCGAGCCGGTGGACCACGCCCTGGCGCTCGGCCGCGCCCGACGTCGCGATCCGCAGGCCGGCCGCGGCGAGGCCGCCGACGACGGTGGGGCCGGTCCAGCCCGGGCTCGGGTGCACCGCGACGCCGACCGGCTTCGAGATCACCACGATGTCGTCGTCGTCGTGCAGGATCTGCATGCCTTCGACCGGCTGCGCGACGACCTCGACCGGGTTCGCCGGCTCCGGCAGGGTGATCTCCAGCAGCCCGCCGCCGGACAGGCGGTCGGACTTGCCCGCGGGACGGCCGTCGAGCAGCACGTCCCCGGACTCGGCGAGCTCGGCGACGACCGTGCGGGACAGCCCGAGCAGCTTGGCCAGGCCGGCGTCGACCCGCATCCCGTCGAGCCCGTCGGGCACCGGGAGCATCCGCGAACTCACGCCTGCTCCTCCTGCTGCTGCTCGGCCTTCTTCTTGTCCTTCGTCGACGTGCCGTCGTAGTCCTTGCCCAGCAGGGACAGCAGGACGATCAGGGCGCCGCCGACGCAGATCGCGGAGTCGGCGATGTTGAAGATCGCGAAGCCCTTGCCGTTGGGGGCGAAGGCCGAGATGAAGTCGACGACGTGGCCCTGCAGCCCACCGGGCGCGCGGAAGATGCGGTCGGTCAGGTTGCCGGTGGCGCCGGCGAGCACCAGGCCGAGGCCGATCGCCCAGCCGATCGAGCGCAGCCGCCGCGACAGCCAGACGATCGCGATGACCACGGCGAGCGCGACCAGGGCGAGCACCCAGGTCATGCCGGTGGCCATCGAGAAGGCGGCGCCGGGGTTGCGGATCACCTGCAGGTAGATCAGCCCGCCGAGGACCTTGACCGGCTCCTTGCCCTCCAGGTTGGCGACGACCAGGTTCTTCGACACCAGGTCGATCGCCCAGAACACGACGGCGACCGCGAAGACCCAGCCGACCCGCCGCTTCGGCAGCAGCGGCTTCGCCGGCACCTCCGGGTTCTCGGGCGCGTCGGCGGCCGGATCGGGCACCGCCTCGGCGGGCGCGGCGGTGTCGGGCTCGGAGTGGCTGGGCTCGGTGCTCACCGGTCCATTGTCCACGGCGCTGGTCAGGCGGTGGCGGGCCCGTCCGGACGCGGCCGCAGGAGCACGGCGAAGGCGGCCGCGAACAGGACGCCCGCCGCGGCGAGCGCGCCGGCCACCGGTGGCAGGAACAGCGTCGTGACCAGCGTGAACACCGCGGCGACGGCCAGGAGCGACCAGCTGCGTTCGTAGCCGGCCAGCACCAGGAGGCCCAACGCCGCGAGCAGCGGGCCGCGGACGTCGCCGTCGAGCCGGAACTGGAGGGCGCCGGCCAGGTCGAGCAGCGGGACGGCGGCCAGCGCCCCGAGCGTGCCGAGCAGGAACCGGCCGGGACGCGGCGGCCGCAGCTGCCGCCAGTACCAGGCGGCGACGGCGAGGACCACGCAGGCGAGGCCGGCGAGCCAGCCGAGCCGCGCCGAGGGCACCACGTCGACGGCGACGGCGATCGCTCGCTGCTCGCTCGCCAGGCCGGTGCCGTTGAGCTCGTTGGTCGCGGAGCCGTGCAACCGCTGGTACCCGAGCGTGCTCTCGGGGCGGTCCGGGACCAGTGCGACGGCCACCATCACGAGCAGCGCGAACCCCAGTGCGGCCAACGGGAACCAGGCCCTCCGCGGACTCCCCATCGGGTCAGCCTATCCGGGGCTTCGGCCGCAGCAGGGCGGCGAAGGCGGCGGCGAGCAGGATGGCCGCGGACCCCAGCACGCCCGCCATGTCCGCCGAAAGCACCACGGCGACCAGCGCGAACGCCGCCGCCGTGAGCAGGACGAACCGGCTGCGCTCGTACGCGGCGAGCAGCAGCAGGCCGAGCGTGGCCAGGAGCGGGCCGCGCAGGGTGTCGTCGAGCCGGAACTGCCACGATCCGACCAGGTCGAGCAGGGGGACGGCGAGCAGCGCGGCGACCGTGCCGAGGACGAACCGGGCGGTGCGGACGGGCCGCAGCGCGAGCGCGTACCAGATGGCCGTGCCGGTGACGACCACGCCGAGCGCGATCAGCCACGCGATCTCGGTCGGCAGGCCCGGGCCCAGGGCGTAGAACT
This sequence comes from Amycolatopsis sp. NPDC004772, assembly GCF_053601215.1. Classification (NCBI taxonomy): domain Bacteria; kingdom Bacillati; phylum Actinomycetota; class Actinomycetes; order Pseudonocardiales; family Pseudonocardiaceae; genus Amycolatopsis; species Amycolatopsis sp. NPDC004772. Next base: position 12,187 of record NZ_JBSGBK010000051.1, on the reverse strand, counting down.
CGTCCTGGGTCAGGAACTGCAGGCGAGGGGATGCCGGCGTGGCCGGCCGGAGCAGGAGGTTCGCGGCCTCGGCTTGGGCCCGGCTGCGGCGCGCCAGCAACTGCGCCGCCGCCAGGCCGATCTCCGCGAACCCCAGCAGTGCCAGCGGAAACCAGAAACGCGGCCCTCTCCCCATCGGCCCAGGCTAGCGCTCAGCAGAACGGCGGCAGCTCGCGCGGGTCGCCCACCGGGGCCCAGCGGCCGTCCACCTTCGCGTACTCCCAGCGGGCTCCGCGGGCGACGATCTGGCGCAGCGCCAGCAGCACGCGGTCGACGTGTTCCTCGGTGCTGCCGAGGCCGAGGCTGACGCGGACCGCCTGCTGCCCCTCGCCGCCGGTGACGCCGATCAGGCGCTTGGCCGCGATGTGGGCGCAGAAGGCGCCGTCGCGGACGCCGATGCCGTACTCGGCGGACAGGACCGCGGCGAGCCAGCCGGGGTCGAAGCCGTCGACGACGAAGCTGACCGTGCCGACCCGGTCGACCGGCGCGTCGAACAGCCGCAGCTCGGCGCAGCCGGGGATGCTCTCGAGGCCCTTGCGCAGCCGGGCGAGCAGGGCCTGCTCGTGGTCTTCGATCGCGGCCCAGTTTTCGCCGAGGGTCTCGCACGCGACGCCGAGCGCGTACACGCCGACGGTGTTGGGCGAGCCGGCTTCGTGGCGCTCCGGGCCGGTGTTCCAGACGACGGCGTCTTCGGTGACGAGCTTGGTCGCACCGCCGCCGGCGAGGTACGGGCGGGCCGCGCGCAGCCAGTCGGCACGGCCGATCAGCGCGCCCGCACCGAAGGGCGCGTACAACTTGTGGCCGGACAACGCGACGTAGTCGACGTCGAGTTCCTTGAGCGAAATCCGGCGGTGCGGGGCCAGCTGGGCGGCGTCGAGAGCGATGCGAGCGCCGTGTTTGCGCGCCACGGCGGCGATTTCCGCCACCGGGAGCAGTTCACCGGTCACATTGGACGCCCCGGTGACGACGACCAGCCGCGGGCCCTGCGGGGCTTCGGCGAGTGCTTCGTCCACAGCGGACACCGCGGCGAGGCGGGTGCGCGGCGTCGGGATCCGCCGGACGTTCGGTCCCTGCCACGGCAGGAGCGCGGCGTGGTGCTCGGTGTCGAACACGATCACCGTGGTGTGCCGGGGAAGGCTGCGGGCGAGGAGGTTGAAGGCGTCGGTGGTGTTGCGGGTGAAGACGACGGTGTCGGTCCGCCGCGCGTCGACGAAGCGGCGCAGGACGTCGCGGGTGCGCTCGTAGAGCTTGGTGGAGACCTGCGACGCGAAGCCGGCGCCGCGGTGGACGCTGGCGTACCAGGGCAGGAACTCGTCGACCTTCGCGCGGACGGCGTCGAGGCAGGGGGCGCTCGCGGCGTGGTCGAGGTTGGCGTAGCCGATGTCCCCGCCGGTGACCAGCGGGACCCGCAGCGACGCCCCGGCGACAGCGGGAACGGCGGGGGCTTCGAGCTGGGTGCGGTCGATGGCGAGAGTCATCGGGGTGCCTCCTCGGCGATCCGGGGGACCCCGGCGAGGGGCCCGCGCTTGCCCGTCGCACGGCGCGACCGGCCCGGTCTTCACCCGGGGCACCCCACCGCGGTAGGAGGGTTGCCGGCCAGCAAGCCGGGGCTTCGCGCTGGCACTCATGACCTGGTTCGAAGGTAACCGAGAGCGCGTCCGGGCGCCAACCCCCGTCGCACATTCTGAGACGCCGGTCACAGAGCGTGCTCAGCGGCCGGATTCGCCCTTCCAGCGGGCCAGGCGGCCGGCCCGGTCGACGGCGCGCAGCCGGCGTTCGACCGCGTCGCGGACCGCGCTCGTCGTGACGACCAGGAGCTGGTCGTTCTCCTGCAGCCGGCTGGTCTTCTGCGGGGTGAACCCGGCGCCGTCGCGGACGACCAGGCTGATCGTCGCGCCGACCGGCAGGCGCAGCTCGGACAGGTACACGCCGTGCATCTTCGACCCCGGCTGGATCCGGACCTGCAGCAGTTCGGCGCCGAGCTCGTCCAGCGGCGCGGAGTCGACCTCTATTTCGTGCGCTTCGGACTTCTTGGCCAGCCCGAGCGTGCGGGCGAGCGGGCCGAGCGTCGCCCCCTGGACCAGCGTCAGCACGATGACCAGCACGAACACCGCGTCGACCAGCCGTTGCGCGCCCGGCAGGCCCTGCGACAGCGGGATCATGGCGAGCACGATCGGCACCGCGCCGCGCAGCCCGGCCCACGACAGGAACACCTGTTCCCGCCACGGCAGGCGGAACGGCAGCATCGACAGCACCACCGAGACCGGCCGCGCCAGCAGCAGCACGACCGCGCCCGCGACCAGGCCCGGCACGATCGCGTCGAGCAGCCGGCCCGGCGAGGCGAACAGCCCGAGCAGTACGAACAGGCCGATCTGGGCCAGCCAGCCCAGGCCTTCGGCGAACGAGAGCGTGTCCGACCGGTGCGGCAGCCGCGAATTGCCGAGCACCAGCGCGGCGACGTAGGTGGCGAGCAGCCCGGACGCGTGCAGCAGCTGCCCGGACGAGTAGGCGACGACGCACACCGCGACCGTGGCCAGCGGGTAGAGGCCGGTCGCCGGCAGCGCGGCCCGGCGCAGCGCGATCCCGCCGAGCCAGCCGAAGGCGAGGCCGATGACCAGGCCGGCCGTCAGCTCGTAGACCACCAGCAGCGGCAGCGTCCAGTCCACAGTGGTGCCTTCGGCCAGCACCACGACGGCGATGTAGGCCGGTGCGTCGTTGATGCCCGACTCGAGTTCGAGCGCGCCGGTGAGCCGTTTGCCGATCCCGGCCGTGCGCAGCACCGAGAACACCGCGGCCGCGTCGGTCGAGGCGAGCACCGCGCCCCACAGCAGCGCGAGCCGCCAGTCGAGGCCCAGCAGCCAGTGCAGGGCCGCGCCGGTGGCCGCAATGCTGACCACAACGGCCACTGTGGACAGTGCGATCCCCCGGCCCAGCGCGGGTTTCACCGCCGACCACCGGGTGGTCAGCCCGCCTTCGGCGAGGATCATGACGAGGGCGGCGAGGCCGAGCGACTGGGTCAGGCCGGGGTTGTCGAACCGGATGCCGAAGCCGGCTTCCCCCAGCAGGACGCCGATCCCCAGGTACAGCAGCAGCGAGGGCAGGCCCAGCCGGATCGACACGCGCACGGCCAGCACGGACGCGAGGAGGACGACGCCGCCGACGCCGAGCAGCACGGGAAGCTGGTCCATGCCCGCCTCCTCCCGAGTGCCGTGGGGCCCTCAGAATAGTGAGGCGCGTGGGTTAACTCGTTCGTGTACCGCTGCCCAGCGCCGGACACCCGGTGTGTTAAGGCGCCGCACCACCACCGAGCGCGTCGAGATCGACACCGAGCGCGGCGAACGGCTCCCCCGCCGCCGGCAGCACCTTGACCGCGCGGTGGCCGTCCCGGGCCACCCAGCCGGCGTCGACCGCCCGCTCGAGCAGCGCGGCGGGCAGGGCGCCGGCGAGGTGGTCGCGGCGCTCCGTCCAATCCAGACAGTCCCGCAGCAGCGGCCGCCGCCCGGCCGCCACGGGGACGCCGAGAGCCGCCAGGACGTCGCGGCCGCGCGGGGTCAGCGCCAGCCCGGCGGCGGTGTCGACCAGGCCGGTGGCGAGCATGCCCTCGCGGAGGGCGACGCCGAGCTCGCCGGCGAGATGGTCGTAGCAAGTCCGGGCGAAGCCGAGCCGTCGTGCGCGCAGAGAAGATTTGAGGCTGGTCACGGGCCGGTGTTCGGCGTGCTGGGCCAGGTGCTCGATCAGCTCGGCGACGCGCGGGTCGGCGATCCGGACGTAGCTGGCCCGCCCCTGCTTGACGCGGGCGACGAAGCCGGCACCGGCCAGCCGGCTGACGTGCTCGCTGGCCGTCGAAAGCGCGATCCCGGCGGCCTTCGCGAGCTCGCCGACGGTCCAGGCCCGCCCGTCCAGCAGCACGAGGCACATGGTGGCCCGGCTCGGGTCGGCGAGCACCGCGGCCACCTCGGCCAGCGCGATCGTCTCCATGCCCCCACGCTACGGCCCCGACCCTTCGGCCCCGGCCGAACCTTCGCGTACCCAGCCGGACGACACGCGTGTCGTCCGGTCAGAGGGCCTTGAGGAACTTGGCGGCCAGCTGGACGGCCGGGCCGGAGTCGTTCGACTTTTCGAGGACCACGGCGAAGGCGGTGCTGCCGCGGTACCCGACGAACCAGCCCGTGGCGTTCGAGCCGTCGCCGAACTGGGCCGTGCCCGTCTTGCCGAAGACGTTGCCCGCCGACGCCGCCGCGCGGCCGGTGCCGCTGGTCACCACCGCGTGCATCATCTTCCGCACCTCCCCGAGCACTGACGAAGGCGGCGGGGAGTAGCCCTTGACGACCGAGGTCTCCAGGTCGTGCCACAGCCGGGGCGTGATCGCCTTGCCCGTCGCGACCGTGGCCGCCATCAGCGTGCCGCCGAGGGCGCTGGCCTGGATGCGGCCCTGGCCGAACCCGTCCTCGACCTGCTCGTCCTTGCTCGCCGCGGGCTCGACCTTGCCCAGCTCGGTCTTGATCCCGGGGATGTCGTAGTCGGCGTTGAGGCCCAGTTCGTCGGCCGCCTTCTTCAGCCCGTCCGCGGGCAGGGCGAGCGCGAGCTGGCCGAACGTCGTGTTGCAGGAGCGGGCGAACGCCGTCTGGAGGTTCGTCGCGCCCAGCTCGAAGCCCTCGTTCTTGACCGTCCGCGTGCCGATCGTCGCGACGCCCGGGCAGTCGACCGGCGACCCCGCGTTCAGGCCGCTCTGCTGGACCGCCGCCACCGACGTCGCGATCTTGAACGACGACCCCGGCTCGTACAGGCCGTTGAGCGCCTTCGGCGAGTTCCCGGCCGCAGCGTTCTGCGCGACCGCGAGGATGTCCCCCGAGCCCGTGTCGAGGGCGACGAGCATCGCCGATCCCTGGTAGCCGTCCACCGCGGCCTGGGCGGCGTTCTGCGCGGCCAGGCTCAGGCTCGCCACGAGCGGCTTCGCGCCGGCGTCCGACGTCTTCCCGTACAGCCGCTCGAGGCTCTTGCCGCCGCCGTCGACGCGTTCGACGGCGAACCCGCTGCCGGCCGCGGCCGTCACCTGGCCGACGAACGCCGAGCGCAGCAGCGGCGCCGGGTTGCCGTCCGCCATCCGCGGGCCGCCGGCCCCGCTGATCACCAGCGGTTTGCCGTCCCGGTCGGCGACCGCGACCGTGTCCTGCGCGGCCGTGCTGATCACCAGCCGCTGGCCCGCCTCGAGCTTCGGGTGCAGCAGCGACGGCGCCCAGTGCACCAGCCACTTCCCGCTGCTCCGCACGAGCTCGAACGGCACGTCGTAGGTCCAGACCTGCCCCGGCTTCAGCGTCCAGGACATGCTGAACGTGCCGCCCGTCCGGTTCTCCCCGGCCGGGGACGGCTGCAGGACGGTCAGCTTGGCGGCCACCGACGTCGGGTTCAGCGTGTTCCGGGTGGCCCGCAGCGCGACCGCGGCGGCCGCGTTGTCGTCGGTCAGCCGGCCCGCCGCATCCGGGTTGTTCTCGGAAAGATCCTGCAGGTACTCGGTGATCGCCGTGTTCGGGTCGAGCGCGCCCGGGCTCTCCACGGTGGTCGCGCCGGTGGCGGCCTCCGGGGTCGATCCCCCGCTGTTGAGCAGGAAGAACGCGGCCACCACGACCACGACGACCAGCAGCGCGCCACCGATCAGGATGCCGCGTCTCTTGCCAGGGCTCATTCCGGTTCCCCTCCCCCAAGGAGCCACCCGTGGGTGGCCGGTCGAGTCTGCACCCTACCGGCCACCCCCGACAATCATGATTTCGCGACCGACACCGTGACCTTCGTGCCGTCCCCGACCGTGCCGGCGAAGCCCTCGCCGGCCGGGCCGTGGGTCACCGACGTGGCGAGGGTCTCCGACGCGAGGAACTCCTCGTGCGTCCGGGCCGCCGCCACGACGTCGTCCGGCGCGTCGACGGTCAGCGCGATCCGGTCGGCGACGTCGAGCCCGGCGTCGCGGCGGGCCTGCTGCACGACCCGGACCAGGTCGCGGACCAGGCCTTCGGCCGCCAGTTCCGGCGTCACCTCGGTGTCGATCAGGACCAGGCCGGACCCGCCGGGCAGTTCCGCCGCCGCGCCGCCGCCCTTGGCGACCAGCCGGCGTTCGAACTCGCCTTCCTGGAGGGCGATCCCGGCCGCGACCACGGCGCCGCCCTGGAACGACCAGTCCCCCGCCTTGACGGCCTTGATCACCGTCTGGACGTCCTTGCCCAGGCGCGGGCCGGCGGCGCGGGCGTTGACCGCGACCTCGAACCCGCCGTGCGCGGCGACGTCGGTGGTCAGCTCGACCGCCTTGACGTTCACCTCGTCGCGCAGGATGTCGGCGAACGGCGCCAGCGAAGCGGCGTCCTCGGCCGCCACGACCAGCGACGACAGCGGCAGCCGCACGCGCAGCTTGTTCGCCTTCCGCAGCGACAGCGCCGACGACGCCACCTGCCGCACCCGGTCCATCGCGGTGACCAGCGCCGCGTCCGCGGGCAGGTCGTTGGCGTTCGGCCAGTCGGTCAGGTGCACCGAACGGCCGCCGGTGAGCCCGCGCCAGACGACCTCGGTGGTCAGCGGCAGCAGCGGCGCCGCGACCCGGGACGTCACCTCCAGCACCGTGTGCAGCGTGTCGATCGCGTCCGCCTCGCCCGCCCAGAAGCGGTCGCGCGAGCGGCGCACGTACCAGTTCGTCAGGACTTCGAGGAAGTCCCGGACGGTCTGGCACGCGCCCGCGACGTCGTAGTTGTCCATCGCGTACTCGACGTCGGTGACCAGTTCGTGCGTCTTCGCCAGGACGTACCGGTCGAGGACGTTCGCCGAATCGGTGCGCCACTTGCCTTCCACGCCTTCGGCGTTCGCGTACAGCGCGAGGAAGTAGTACGAGTTCCACAGCGGGAGCACGGCCTGGCGGACGGCGTCGCGGATGCCCTTGTCGGTGACGACGAGGTTGCCGCCGCGCAGGATCGGGCTCGCCATCAGGTACCAGCGCATGGCGTCGGAGCCGTCGCGCTCGAAGACCTCGTTGACGTCCGGGTAGTTGCGCAGCGACTTGGACATCTTCGCGCCGTCGGAGCCCAGCACGATGCCGTGCGAGACGCAGGTGCGGAACGCCGGCCGGTCGAACAGCGCCGTCGCCAGCACGTGCAGCAGGTAGAACCAGCCGCGCGTCTGCCCGATGTACTCGACGATGAAGTCGCTCGGGTAGTGGTGCTCGAACCACTCGGCGTTCTCGAACGGGTAGTGCACCTGGGCGTAGGGCATCGAGCCCGAGTCGAACCAGACGTCGAGGACGTCCGGGACGCGGCGCATGGTCGACGCGCCCGTCGGGTCGTCCGGGTTCGGCCGGGTCAGCTCGTCGATGTAGGGCCGGTGCAGGTTGTCCAGCCGCACGCCGAAGTCCGCCTCCAGCTCGTCGAGCGAGCCGTAGACGTCGGTGCGCGGGTACGCCGGGTCGTCGGACTGCCACACCGGGATCGGCGTGCCGAAGTACCGGTTGCGGGAGATCGACCAGTCGATGGCGTTCTCCAGCCATTTCCCGAACTGGCCGTCCTTGACGTTCTCCGGGTACCAGGTGATCTGCTGGTTGAGCTCGACCATCCGGTCCTTGAACTGCGTCACCGCGACGAACCACGACGAGACCGCGCGGTAGATCAGCGGGTTCCGGCAGCGCCAGCAGTGCGGGTAGCTGTGGTCGTAGGTCTCGTGCCGCAGCAGCACGGCGCCCTGCCGCGCCGCGGATCCGGTGCCGTTCTTGAGGTCCCGCACGATGTTCGGGTTGGCGTCGAAGACCTGCTGGCCCTCGTAGTCCGGCACGGTGGCGTCGAACTTGCCGTGCGCGTCGACCGGCGTGACCGGCGGGATGCCGGCGGCGTCGGTGACGAGCTTGTCGTCGGCACCGTAGGCGGGGGCGATGTGGACGACCCCGGTGCCGTCGTCGGTGGTGACGTAGTCGGCGGCCAGCACCTGGTGGGCGTTCTCGGTGCCGGTGAAGTACGGGAACGGTGGGGCGTAACGGGTTCCGAGCAACTGCGTGCCGGTGTAGTGCGCGACGACCGTCGGCTCCTCGCCGAGCTCACGCGCGTACGCGGCCACCCGCGCTTCGGCGAGCAGGAACCGCTTGCCGTCGTGCTCGACGACGACGTACTGGACGTCCGGGTGCACGGCCGTGGCGAGGTTCGACGGCAGCGTCCACGGCGTCGTCGTCCAGATGAGCAGGTACGTGCCGTCGAGGTCGTTCCCGTTGCCCTCCAAGCGGAAACCGACGGTGACGGCCGGGTCCTGGCGGTTGCGGTAGACGTCGGAGTCCATGCCGAGCTCGTGGTTCGACAGCGGCGTCGCGTCGCGCCAGCAGTACGGCAGGACGCGGTAGCCCTCGTAGACGAGTCCCTTGTCCCACAGGCGTTTGAACGCCCACAGCACCGACTCCATGTAGGTGACGTCGAGGGTCTTGTAGTCGTTGTCGAAGTCGACCCAGCGGGCCTGGCGGGTGACGTACTCGCGCCACTCGTCGGTGTAGCGGAGGACGGACTCCTGCGAAGCCGCGTTGAACTTCGCGATGCCCATCTCTTCGATCTCGGACGTCTCGGTGATGCCGAGCTGGCGCATCGCTTCGAGCTCGGCGGGCAGGCCGTGGGTGTCCCAGCCGAAGCGGCGCTCGACCTTGTGGCCCTTCATGGTCTGGTAGCGCGGCACCAGGTCCTTGACGTACCCGGTGAGCAGGTGACCGTAGTGCGGCAGGCCGTTGGCGAAGGGCGGGCCGTCGTAGAAGACGTACTCGTTGTCGCCCTTCTCGCCCGCGGGGCGCGCGTCGATCGTCGCCTGGAAGGTCCGGTCGCTCTCCCAGTAGGCGAGGACCTGCTTCTCCAGGGCGGGGAACGACGGCTGCGACGGGACTCCTGCGCCGTCGCCAAGCTGGGCCTGGGGGTACATCCGGGTGCTCCTCGGTTCGTCTCTCGCGTACGGACGACCGGGCTCCCGGTCACCCACACGGGGACGAAACACTTTCGGCGTTCCGCGGTACCACCCCGCTTGCCCGGCAGGTGCTCCCGGGCCGCTCATTCGACGGCTGTCACGGGCCGCACCCGTCCGGTTCTACTGAGAGCGTGACGCTCGGTTCTTCCGGAGGCTCCCCGGTGATGGCCGGATCGACGCCGTGTTGCCTACCAGGTTAACCGGCCCGCGCAACCGGGTTGTCACGAGGGCCACGTACGGTCACGCCGATCGCGACCAGCCACAACGCCGCCGCGATGACGCCGACCACGGGCAGTCCCCGGCCCGACACCGCGCCGAGCACCGCCACCCCGAGCGCGCCACCCGCTTGGCGGGCCGCGTTGTTGATGCCGCCGGCGACGCCCGCGCGCTCGGCCGGGACGCCGCTGACCGCGGCCGTCACCACGGCGGTGGTCAGCAGGCCCATGCCGATGCCGAGCCCGAGCAACGTCGGCAGGAGCGCCGGATAGCCGCTGTTTTCGTCGAGGAGCACCAGGTTCAGCATGCCGAGGGCGCCGAGCGAAAGCCCGGCCACCATCAGCGGCCGCGACCCGAACCGGGCGACCAGCCGGCCCGCGACCGGCGCCAGCACCGAAAGCGGGCCGAACAGCGGCAGCAGCTCGAGCCCGGCTTCCAGGGGGCCGGCCCGCCGGACGCCCTGCAGGTACAGCGTCAGGACGAGGATCGTCCCGATGCCCACGAAGTTCATCGCCGCCGAGACGAAGGTGGCGGGCAGGGTCCGCCGGGCGAGGTCGAGCGGGAGCATCGGCGCCCGCGAGCGGCGTTCGACCGCGAGGAACGCGGCCAGCGCGACGACCGCCACCATCGCGGCCGGAACGCTCCCGGCGATGACCGCGTAGACACCGGCCCCGAGGGCGGGTGCTGCCGTGGCGACGCCGGCGACGTCGATCCGCCGTCCGGGCACGCGCTCGCCGCGCGGGACGAGCCGTGCCGTCGCGAAAGCGGCGGCCAGCACGACGGGGACGTTGAGCCAGAACACCGGCTGCCAGCCCACCGCGGTGACGACGGCGCCGCCGAGCACCGGGCCCGCGGCCAAGGCGACGGCCGAGACGCCGGCCCAGACGCCGAGGGCCCGCGCGCGCTCGGCGTGTCCGGGGTGGGCGTTGGTGATCACGGCGAGCGTTCCGGGCAGCAGCAACGCCGCACCCAGGCCCTGGCCGGCGCGGGCGGCGACGAGCAGCGGCGCGGTGGCGGCGAGGCCGCAGCCGGCCGACGCCGCGCCGAACAGCGCGAAGCCGGTCAGGACGACCTGGCGGTGGCCGAAAACGTCGCCGAGGGCGCCGCCGGTGAGCAGGAACGCGGCCAGGGTGACGGAGTAGCCGTCCACCACCCACTGCTGCGCCGCGAGGCCGGCGTGGAGGCCGGTGCCGATGGCGGGCAGGGCGACGTTGACGACCGTGACGTCCAGCTGCACCAGGAACATCCCGGCGCACATGGTGAGCAGGAGCATGTCCCCAGTGGACCGCGCGGACACTTCCGTTTGGGTGGAAGTGTCGCGGGGGCATCCTGGGCGCGTGGAAGGTGACGCCGACATCGCGCGCACGGCCGCGCTGTTCGCGGATCCGGCGCGGGTCCGGGTGCTGCTCGCGCTGGCCGACGGCCGTGCGCTGGCGGCGTCGGTGCTGGCCGCCGAGGCCCGGCTGTCCGCGCAGGGTGTCAGCGCGCACCTGGCGAAGCTACGTTCGGCGGGGCTGGTCGTCGCGGAGAAGTCGGGGCGGCACCGGTTCTACCGGCTGGCCGGTCCGGGGACTGCGGAGGTGCTGGAGACGCTCGCGCGGTGTTCGCCGTCACAGCCGGTGACGTCGTTGCGGGAGGGGACGCGCGCGGAGGCGTTGCGGACGGCCCGGACGTGCTACGACCACCTGGCCGGGCGGCTCGGGGTGGCGGTCACGTCGGCGTTGCTGGCCCGGGAGGCGCTGGCGGGCGCGTCCGACACGCGGCGGCGTCCCGGCGACCGGATTTCGGCCCCGCTGGCCGAGCACCCGTACACGCTGGGGCCGGCGGCCGCTTCGGTGTTCGGCTCGCTGGGGGTCGACGTGGCTCTTGCGGCGGCCGGACGCCGTCCGCTGCTGAAGTTCTGCCTGGACTGGAGCGAGCAGCGCCACCACCTGGCAGGCGCGCTGGGCGCCGCGGTGGCCACGCGCTTCCTCGACGCGGGCTGGGTGACGCGTCGAACGCAGGCCCACCGCGCGCTCCGGCTGACCCCGGAAGGTGCGCAGGCCCTGCAAACCCACCTCGGTCTGGCGAATCTGGCCGCCTGACGTCGTGCTGGAACTCGTCTCCCGCGTGATCAGGCCCGTAACTCGCGTGACTGAAGCCGGATCTCGCGAGTTACGGCTTCAATCACGCCGGTTCCGGCTTCAATCACGCGAGATCCGGCGGGCATCACGCGTGATTGGGGGGTCGACACGGGGTCAGCGGTGGGCGGCTACCAGGGTGGCGTCGGGGCGGCAGACGTCGCAGGGGGTGAAGCCGAGCTGGCGGGCCTCGCCGACGCCGATCGGGATCGTGTCGCGGGGGCCGAGCCATTCGCAGGTGCGGAGGTGGTAGCGGGGGTGCTCGTCGACGACCACGACCTCGTCCTCGAGGTCGGCCAGGACCGCGACGTCGGCGTCCGGGGTGTCCTCCACGCCCGGGTCGGCGTCGGCGGTCGTTTCGGTCTCGGCTGAAGCGTCGGCCGGCTCGGGGTCGGGGTCGGGCGTGTCGGCCGGGTCACCCAGGTCGCCGGCGGCCGGGATCAGGGTGGTTTGTTCCTCCTGCACCGGCTCAGGCTCGGGCTCGGGCTCGGAAGCGGCAACGGGCGTGGCCGCGGGTGTGGCGGACCGGCGACGGCGGCGCAGCCAGTCGGCGACCAGGATCAGCCCGGCCAGCACGGACAGGCCGATGGAAACCCACGCCCACAGCGAAGAAGCCGTGATCAGCGCGGTGACGAGCAACCCCAGAGCCGCCAGTACCAGGACCAGCACGATGTAAAGCACGCTGCATTACAGCACGAACGACCTGGGAGCGGGCCACGACCCGCCCACGGGTGGTACCGGATCGACTCCGAACCGTGGCACACCCCGGAGAATCGGGGGGTTGCACCGCGCAGGAATAACACACGCGCGGTACGCGCGCGGGCCCAGGGGGTTGAGCAGGCGGATCGGGATAG
>NZ_JBSGBK010000050.1:0-61472 GCF_053601215.1 Amycolatopsis sp. NPDC004772 | reverse complement strand
TTGGTCGGTGGGTGGGTGGGGGTGCGAAGGGTGCTCAACCGCCCACGCCCTGCCCCGCCCGGGCGCGGCCCGGGGGGCGGGGGGGGCCACCCGGGGCGGCGACGCGCCGAGCACCTCGATCGCGTCGCCGCGGCAGAACGAACCGCCGTTGTCCTCGGTGATCTCGACGCGGACCTGTTCGCCCGGCAGCGCGTGCCGGACGAACACGACCCGCCCGTCCACGCGGGCGACGCAGTGGCCGCCGTGCGCGACCGCGCCGACCTCGACCTCGAGGACGCGGCCCAGCCAGCTCGTCATTCGGCAGGCTCCTTGGGCTTCGGCGCCGCGACCGGCTTCCCGTTGGGCGAGAACCCGCGGCGGACGTCGCCCGCGGCCGGGCGTTCGTTGCGGACCCGCGCGGCTGCCTTGGCCGACGACTCCAGCTGCCACGGCACGCTCGCCACGATCACGCCGGACTGGAACAGCAGCCGGCCCTTGAGCCGCAGTGCGCTCTGGTTGTGCAGCACCTGCTCCCACCAGTGCCCGACCACGTACTCCGGGATGAACACGGTGACCACGTTGCGCGGGTTGTCACCGCGCACGCGCTTCACGTAGTCGAGGACGGGCTTCGTGATCTCGCGGTAGGGCGATTCGACGACCTTCAGCGGCACCTTGAAGTTGTGCGCGTCCCACTCGGCGGTGAGCTTGCGGGTGTCGGCATCGTCCACATTGACCGTCACGGCTTCGAGGACGTCCGGGCGCATCGCCTTGGCGTAGGCCAGCGCGCGCAGCGTCGGCCGGTGCAGTTTGGACACCAGGACGATCGCGTGGTTGCGCGACGGCAGCACGGTCGGGGTGTCGCCGAGTTCCTTCAGCTCGTCGGCGACGCGGTCGTAGTGCCGCCGGATCGCCGTCATCAGCGCGAAGATGGCCACCATCGCGGCGATCGCGATCCAGGCGCCGAGCAGGAACTTGGTGATCAGCACGATCACCAGGACGGTCGCGGTCATGGTCAGGCCGATGGCGTTGACGGTCTGCGAGCGCCGCATCCGCCGCCGCACGCCCGGGTCGGTTTCCCTGGCCAGCAACCGGTTCCAGTGCCGGATCATGCCCGCCTGGCTGACCGTGAACGAGACGAACACACCCACGATGTAGAGCTGGATGAGCCGGGTCACCTCGGCGTCGAACGCGATGATCAGCACCAGCGCGAAGGCGGCCAGGAACAGGATGCCGTTGGAGAACGCCAGCCGGTCGCCGCGGGTGTGCAGCTGGCGCGGCAGGTAGCGGTCCTGCGCCAGGATCGAGCCCAGCACCGGGAAGCCGTTGAACGCGGTGTTCGCGGCCAGCAGCAGGATGATGCCGGTGGAGAAGGAGATGTAGTAGAACGCCGGCGGGAAGTCGGCGAACACCGCGTGCGCGATCTGCGCCACGATCGTCTTCTGCTCGTAGCCCGCGGGCGCGCCTTCGAGCTGCCGCGCCGGGTCTTCGGCGAACTTGACGTCGGTGATCGTGGCCAGCGTGATGATGCCGACCAGCATGGTGACCGCGAGCAGGCCCATCATCAGCAGCGTGGTGGCCGCGTTCTTCGACTTCGGCTTCTGGAACGCCGGGACGCCGTTGCTGATCGCCTCGACCCCGGTCAGCGCCGCCGCGCCGGAGGAGAACGCCCGCAGCACCAGGAACGCGTACCCGACACCCGCGAAGGTGCCTTCGGCGGTCAGCGTGAACCCGGCGCTCTCGGCCTTCATCTCGGTGCCGGTGGCGGCCTGCACCAGACCCCAGGCGACCATGGCGAGAATGCCGATGATGAACCCGTATGTCGGGATTGCGAAGGCCTTGCCCGACTCGCGGATGCCGCGCAGGTTCAGCGACGTCAGCACGACCACGATGACGATCGACGCGAGCACCTTGTGCTGCGCGACCCACGGGACGGCCGAGCCGATGTTGGCCACACCGGACGAAGTGGACACCGCGACCGTCAGCACGTAGTCGACGAGCAGGGCGCTGGCCACGGTGAGACCGAACTTGCCGCCCAGGTTCGTGTTGGCGACCTCGTAGTCGCCGCCGCCGCTCGGGTAGGCGTGCACGTTCTGCCGGTACGAGGCGACGACGACCAGCATGACCAGGGCGACCATGACGCCGATCCACGGCGCGAGCGCGTACGCGGACAGCCCGGCGACGCTCAGCGTCAGGAAGATCTCTTCCGGCGCGTAGGCGACGCTCGAGAGCGCGTCCGACGCGAAGATCGGCAGCGCGATGCGCTTGGGCAGCAGCGTGTGGGACAGCCGGTCGCTGCGGAACGGACGTCCGAGGACCAGGCGTTTCAGCACGGTCGGGAACTTCGACACCACGGAAGCGTAACGGGCGAGGGGCACGGTAGGTTCGGCGCTGGTAGATAGGGGTAGGTACGGACGGGTAACCGCCGAGGAGGAGGCAGGGCGTGCACGTGGTGATCATGGGATGCGGCCGGGTCGGCGCGTCCCTGGCCGCTGCGCTGGAGCGGCTCGGCCACGAGGTGGCCGTCATCGACAAGAACCAGCAGGCGTTCCGCCGGCTCGGCAGCGACTTCCACGGCCAGCAGGTCGTCGGCGTCGGGTTCGACCGCCGGGTGCTGATCGAAGCCGGCATCGAGCGGGCCGGCGCGTTCGCGGCGGTGTCCAGCGGCGACAACTCGAACATCATTTCGGCGCGCGTCGCCCGGGAGAACTTCGGCATCGAGCACGTCGTCGCGCGCATCTACGACCACAAGCGCGCGGCCGTGTACGAGCGGCTGGGCATCCCGACGGTGGCGACCGTACCGTGGACGACCGACCGGTTCCTGCGCACGCTGCTGCCGGACGGCGTCGCGTCGGCGTGGCGGGACCCGTCGGGCAACGTCGCGCTGCTGCAGCTGCCGCTGCACGAGGGCTGGGTCGGTCACTCGGTGAAGTCCCTGCAGGAGGCGACCGGCGCGCGGGTGGCGTTCATCATGCGCTTCGGCACCGGGGTGCTCCCCGACACGAAGACGGTGCTGCAGGCCGACGACGTCGTGTGGGTGGCCGCGCGGTCCGGCACCGTCACCGACGTGACCAGTGTGGCCCACCGCGAACCGGAGGACGAGGCATGAGGGTCGCGATTGCGGGCGCGGGGGCGGTCGGCCGTTCCATCGCCGCCGAGCTGATCGACGGCAGGCACCAGGTGATGCTCATCGAGCGCGAAGCCGACCAGTTCGAGCCGCACGCGGTCGAGCAGGCCGACTGGGTGCTGGGGGACGCGTGCGAGGTCTCGATCCTGGAGGAGTCCGGGATCGAGCAGTGCGACGTGGTGATCGCGGCAACGGGCGACGACAAGGCGAACCTGGTGGTCTCGCTGCTGGCGAAGACGGAGTTCGCGGTCCGGCGGGTCGTGGCCCGGGTGAACAACCCGGCCAACGAGTGGCTGTTCACCGACGCCTGGGGCGTCGACGTGGCGGTCTCGACCCCGCGCATGCTGGCGGCGATGGTCGAGGAGGCGGTCAGCGTCGGCGACCTCGTGCGGCTGATGACGTTCCGGCAGAGCAACGCGAACCTGGTCGAGCTGACGCTGCCGGCGGAGACACCGCTGGCCGGGAAGCCGGTGAGCGAGCTGACGCTGCCGCGCGACGCGGCACTGGTGACGATCCTGCGGGGCGACCGGGTGATCGTGCCGCAGCCGGAGGATCCGCTGGAGCCGGGGGACGAGCTGCTTTTCGTGGCGACCGCGGATGTGGAGCCGGAGATCCGGACGGCGCTGGGTTACTGAGGACTGCTGCGGAAGGCCCCCGGCTCGCGCGCCGGGGGCCTTCGCGTGGGGTTTGGGCCGGTGGCGGGTGACCGGAAATGTCGGTGGCTGCCGGTAGTGTGGAAACCGGGGGCGCCCCTACGCGCGCGGGTTGCCGGCTTCGGGGCTCTCGGGGCCTCTTGCCGCACGGCTCGGCATGATCCGGCCCGGGCGGTTGGGTGTGCGGAGGCGGTGCGTCGGAGCGGGCCCGGCGGACATCGCCGGACCCCACGTCGCCTGATCGCGGCGCGGGTTCTCGTGCTCCGGGCCTCGCGCACCTCGCGTGATTCCGAGCGGGACTCGCGTGAACCGGAGACGGGACTCGCTAACTCGCGTGACTCGATGCGGACCTCGCGTGCTTGACCCCGGATCTCGCGTGCTTGGCCCCGGATCTCACGTGCTTGAACCCGGATCTCACGTGCCGGAAGAGGTTTCTCGCGTGATCGGACGGGCCTCTCGCGTGACTGGAGCGGCATCACGCGTGATCGGGCGGTCGACACGGCGAAACTGTCGGTGCCTGCCGGTAACGTAAAAACCGGGGGGGGTCCCCCTCGCGCGCGGGTTGTGGCGCTTCGCAGCGCGGTGGCCGGCTAAAGGCCTACGGGGGTTGTCAGGCTTCGGGGGCTTGGGCGTACTTTTCGCGCAGCCGGGCTTCGACCTCGGCGTCGGTCTCCGGGGCCGGTTCGGACTCCGCCATCGCCTTCAGGCGCTTGTCCGAGCGGCGGACCGCCCACACCACCACCAGCAGGCCCAGCGCGTACAGCGGGTAGCCCATCGCGATCTTCGCGAAGGCCAGCCAGCCCGTGTAGTCCTCCTGGTAGAGCCACCGCTGCACCACGAACCGGGCCGCGAAGATCGCCGCCATCGCCAAGGTCGCGATGTCGTAGCCGTAGCGGGACGGCTTGTCCTTGCGCCACGCCTGGCCCGTGCCGTTGAGCATGTTCCAGACCACGCCCGCGATCGGCCAGCGGACCACCACCGACAGCACGAAGATGCCGCAGTAGATCAAGCTCGCGTAGATGCCGAACAGGAAGAACCCCTTCGCCGACCCCGTGCGGTAGGCGATGAACGCCGCGATCGCGACGCCGAAGAAACCGGAGATCGCCGGCTGCAGGGGCTCCTTGCGGACCACGCGCAGCACCGTGATGGCCACCGCGCTGCCGATCGACGTCCAGATGGCCGCGGTCAGGCCGAAGAACGAGTTCGCCAGCACGAAGACGATCACCGGCACCGACGAGTAGATCAGGCCGGACACGCCGCCCATCTGCTCGAGCAGGGTCGGCTGCGGCTCTTCGCCGTCGGTCTTCTTCTCGCTCGGGGCGGATTCAGTCACTTTGGGTGATCAACTCACTGGGCTCTGGAGCTCGTAATAGGGGTTGTACAGCACCTTCTGGCCGTCACGCTCGGCCATCCGGCCGCGCACCTTGATCGTCCGGCCAGGCTCGATGCCCGGGATCCGGCGGCGGCCGAGCCAGATTAGCGTCACGCCCTGTGTTCCGTCGAACAGCTCGGCCTCCAGCGTGGCGGCCTCGTTGGTCGGGCAGAGCTCGACGCTGCGGAGCCGCCCCATCACGGTGACCTCTTCGCCCGAGCGGCAGTCGCAGGCCCGCTGCGCCCCCTCGGCGCCCGACCTCATCGACATCTCGTCGGCGTCGAGATCCTCGACATCGCTGGTCAGCTTGCGTACCAGCCGGCTGAAGTAGCCGCCGTCTTTGGCGGACATAGGTGCTCCTGTGCTCCGGGGCCCCCGACAAACTGCTTGCGGCCCGTGCGATTCCAGCGTACTGCGGTCCCCGTCAGGGAAACGCCTTTGCGCAAGGATTGCAACGTGACGTCCGCAATCAGAGTTCCCACCGCGGTGCTGCTGCCCGGCACCGGCTCGGACGAAGTGTTCGTCCGGGCCGTCTTCGAACGGCCCCTGCGCGCCCTCGGTGTCCCGCTCATCGCGCCACCCCCGCCCCCGGGCGCGGCGCTCGCCGACGGCTACCTGGCGGCCCTCGACGCGCTGGCGGGCGAACACGGCGAACTGCTCGTCGGCGGCATTTCGTTCGGCGCCCACCTCGCCGCGGAGTGGGCCGTGCGCAACCAGGCCCGTTGCGGGGGCCTGCTGGCCGCGCTCCCGGCCTGGAACGGCGTCCCGGGCCCGGCACCCGCCTCGCAGGCCGCGACGCTGACGGCGGATCTGGCGGCCGCTTCCGGCGTCGGCGCCGCGCTGGCGCAGACCGAAGGCAGCCCGGCGTGGCTGCGGGCGGAACTGGACCGGGCGTGGCGGCGCCACGGCGACGGGCTGGCGGACGGCCTGCGCGTCGCGGCCGGCCGGCCCTCCCCCACCCTCGCCGAACTGGCGGCGCTGGCCGTCCCGGCCGGGATCGGCACGTGCACCGACGACCCGATCCACCCGACGAAAGTCGCATCGGAGTGGGCGAGCGCACTCCCGCGCGCGGCCCTCGGCGAGACGACGCTCACGGCGCTGGGCGCGGACCGCGAGTCCCTCGGCCGGGCGACCGTCCTCGCCTTCCTGAGGGCCCTCAAGACGCGCTGAAGGGCGCTCTCACCGCGGTGAGAGCGCCCTTCAGGAGCGGGTCAGCCCTGTTGCTGCTGGGCCGCGATGTGCTCGGCGACCGCGTCGGGCAGCGTGATGGTCAGCGGGGTCCGGACCGGCATCGGCGCGTCGCCGCGGTCGACGATCGTCCGCCGGACGATCTCGCGCAGCACCTCGACGGCCGCCGCGGCCTCCGACTGGGGGCCGGCGATGACGCCGCGCAGCATCCAGCGGGGGCGGTCGACGCCGACGAAGCGCAGCGCGACGTCGCCGATGATGGCCGAGATCTCCAGGCCCCACACGCCGCGGCCCAAGGTCACCTTGGCGCCGTCGGAGCGCAGCTGATCGGCCAGCTCGGAGCTGACCTCCCGCCACAGCCCGCCCGAGCGCGGCGCGGCGTACGCGCTGACCGTGATCTGGCCCTGCTCGGTGACGACGTGCACCGCGCGCACGCCCCCGGCCTCCGGGTCCATCTCGACCTGGACCTGGGAGCCGTCGGGCACCGGCACCTTCACCGAGCCGAGGTCGATCCGCGGGATGCCGTCGTCCTCGAAGTCCGCGACATCGAACGGGCCGTCGGAAACGTCCGAAAGCTCCGATTCCTCGTCGTACGCCTCGTCCTCGAAAGTGTCTTCGGCCTCGGGCGCGGCGTGCCGTCCCGCGGACCCGCCCTCGGTCCGCCGCTTGCGTCCGAAAATCCCCACTACTTCTCCGTTCCTTCCCCCGTGGCGGCGCTCGCGGCGAGCGCCGGTGCTTCCAGTGTGGCGTGTCCACCCGTCGAGCCGTAGCCTCCGTCGCCCCTCTCGGTCGCGTCGAGGGTGTCGACTTCGACGAACTCGGCGTGCTCGACCCGCTGCACGACCAGCTGGGCGATGCGGTCGCCGCGGGTCAGCTCCAGCGGGTGCACCGGGTCGTGGTTGATCAGGCAGACCTTGATCTCGCCGCGGTAGCCCGAGTCGATCGTGCCCGGGGTGTTCACCACCGAGAGGCCGGCCCGGGCGGCCAGGCCCGACCGCGGGTGGACGAACCCCGCGTACCCGGGCGGGAGCGCGATCGCGACGCCGGTGCCGACGACGCCGCGTTCCCCGGGTCCGAGGACGATATCCGAGGTGGTGACGAGATCGGCGCCCGCGTCGCCCGGTCGGGCGTAGGCGGGCGGCGGGACATCCGGATCGAGCCGGGAGAGGAGTACCTGAACGCTGGACACGGGCGGCGAGATTACTCTCTACCCGTGGGTGAATCAGCGAAGACGGCCGCGAACGCGACGGTCCGGCACTCCGAACGGCTGTACGTCCCGTGGTGGGGCTGGCCGCTGCCGGTGCTGGGGGCGGTCCTGCTCGCGGCCGAGATCGACCTCGGGTACCCCGGGATCCGGGCGTGGCTGCCGTACGTGATCGCGTTGCCGGTGGTCGTGGCGCTGCTGCTGTCGCTGGGCCGGTCGAAGGTCCGGATCACCGGGGGTGACGAGCCGGAACTGTGGGTCGGCGACGCCCACCTGCCGCTGCGCTACGCCGGCGAGGTGGAGGTCTTCGACAAGGAGGCCAAGCGCAAGGCGCTGGGCCGCGACGGCGACCCGGCCGCCTACGTGCTGCACCGCGGCTGGGTCGGCCCGGTCGTGAAGGTGCACCTGACCGACGCGAACGACCCGACGCCGTACTGGCTGTTCAGCACCCGGCACCCGGAGAAGGTCGCCGAGCTGCTCAAGGGCGCCTGATCGCCGTCCGGACATGGGAAGGGGGCCGGCCTGCCGGCCGGCCCCCTTGTCCCCAGCGCGCTTCGAGCCTCCCCCGGTCTCCCTCGAGGCTCTCCGTCGCGTCTGTTCGTCCCCTGTGTCCGAGAACCCCTCTGCGCTTCTCAGGCGCAGTCGCGGCAGATCAGGCGTCCGCCGTTGTCCTCGGCCAGCCGGCTGCGGTGGTGCACCAGGAAGCACACGGAGCAGGTGAACTCGTCCGCCTGCTTCGGCACCACCTTCACGGTCATGTCCTCACCGGAAAGCCCGGAGAGGTCGGCACCCGGCAGCTCGAAGTTCTCGGCGGTCGCGTCCTCGTCGACGTCGACGACGCCGGACTGGTTCTCGTTCCGCCGGGCCTTGAGCTCCTCCAACGAGTCTTCGGCCAGCTCGTCGGCTTCGCTGCGGCGCGGAGCGTCGTAGTCGGTAGCCATGTGTCCCTCACCCCTGCGATCAGCTTGTGTAGTCGTTTTCCCGGACTCCCGGATGCGCCCGTGAGTCCGCCGTGCCGCTGGTCAACGTTCCAGGGCCCCTGTTTGTGCCCGACGGCCGAAGTGACCGAGGTCTCTTCTTTTCGGGCCTCTTCCTGCGGCCGGAGCCCGGGAAGGGTAGCTCACCGCCGTCCGGGTTCTGCAACGAGTCAGACATTGCCGGGGAATCGTCACCCGACAGGGGGAACCCGCAGGTAAGACGCGTTGTCGTCCGTTCGGGTTGCCCGCAGGTGGAGAACTTCACGCGCGACCCGTGTCCGCTTGCCCCGCGCCACCCCGGCGTGGTGCGATCGCTGCCACGGGGATCGGTCCGGCCGGGGTCCGGTACCGCAGAATTGACACGGGAGCCCACGGGGGTGACCCGGGACGACGCGTGTCGGTCGCAGCGCCTAGGCTGACCGGCCTCGGCGGTGCCCGGTGCGCACGGCCGTGTTCGGGAAGGGACGGGCAGGTGGCGTCGGGGAACGGCATCGGGGACCGTGGGACGCGGCCGTATCGGAAGCACAAGCCGCTGCCGGCGCTGATCGTCATCGGCGTGCTCGCCGTCGGCGCGATCGTCGTCTGGGTGAACGCGGCCATCGGCAAGGGCGACGTCGACGAGGCGGTCAAGTGCGACCCGCCCGCCAGCCCGCCGCCGGGCGTCACGTTCAGCAGCCTGCCCCACAACGCGCTCGACGACCGCGCCCCGGTCCCGCCGGACAAGGTCGCCTACCGGGTCCTCAACGCCTCGGGCAGCCGCGGCCAGGGCGGCATCGCCACGACCGCGCTGAAGGAGCTGGGGTTCACCAGCGCCGCCGACCCGGCCAACGACCCGGCGTACGAGAACCGCGAGGCCAAGTGCCGCGGCCAGATCCGCTTCGGCGAGAACGGCGTCACCGCGGCCCGGACGCTCAGCCTGGTGGTGCCGTGCGCGGAGCTGGTCCAGGACAACCGCAAGGACGCGAGCGTCGACCTGGTGACGGGAACCCTCTTCGGCGACCTGCGGCCCCGCGCGGAGGCGAAGCAGATCATCACGCAGCTCGCCGACTGGTCCAAGACCCACCAGGGCGGCGGCGGCAACGAGCAGTCCGCGGGCGCGAAGGCACCGGTGGTGGACCAGACACTGCTGGCCTCGGCCCGCGACGTCGCCTGCTGACCCGCTGACCTGCGCCGACACTCGGCCCCGCGGGGGCGCCCCCCGTTTTCCACGCTACCGGACGGCACCGACAGTTTCGGCCGCCCGAGGCGACCCGGGCCCGGCCGCCGGAGGTCGCGCCGGGAGGCTCAGACCTCCGCGGCGCCGCAGTCGGACAGGACCTTCCGCAGCGGGTCCGCGATCGACGGCGCCGCCGCGTACGTCGCGTCCGCGCCCAGCTCCGGCGCCGCCCCCGGCAACACGACCTCCGCGCCCGCCTCGGCCGCGATCAGCGCTCCCGCCGCCCAGTCCCAGCGGTTGAGGCCGTGCTCGACGTACGCGTCCAGCCAGCCCGCCGCCACCGCGCACAGGTCCAGCGAGGCCGCCCCGTTGCGGCGGATGTCGCGCACGTGCCCGAGCAGCGAGGCCGCGAAGCGCGACTGCCGCGTCCGCCGCGCAGGCGAGTACGCGAAACCGGTTCCGACCAACGTCACCTCCAGGCTCGACGGCGCCGACACCGCCAGGCGCCGTCCGTCGAGGTACGCGCCCTGGCCGCGGGCCGCCGACCACACGCGGCCGCTCGCCGGCTCGACCACCGCCCCGGCCACCGACACCCCGCCGACCTGGGCCGCCACCGAGACCGCGAACCACGGCAGGCCGTAGAGGAAGTTGACCGTCCCGTCGATCGGGTCGACCACCCACGTGACGCCGTCGCCCGCCGCACCGCCGCCTTCCTCGCCCAGCACCGGCTCGCCGGGCCGCAGCGAGGCCAGCCGCGAGCGCACCAGCTCCTCCGACTCGTGGTCCACCGCGGTCACCACGTCGGTGGCCCCGGACTTGGTGCCCACGGCCACCGACCGGCCATCCGCCATGCCCTCCCAGGCCTCGCGGACCAGGGCGGAGGCTTCCGTCGCGACCTGCACCGCGACGCTTTTCAGCAACGACTCGTCAACTCCCACGTCCGACATGTCACCACATCCGGTTAAAGTCTCCGAGGCAGGCTTCTGAATCGTGCGAGAAGGGACCACGTCCGTGGTGGAGGCGACCCGCCGAGGTTTCGGCATCGACATCGGCGGCAGCGGGATCAAGGGCGCCTTGGTCGACCTGGACGCCGGTCAGCTCATCGGCGACCGCATCCGGATCGAGACGCCGAAGCCGTCCACGCCGTCGGCGGTGGCGGACGTCGTGCACGACGTCGTCACGCAGGCGGGCTGGGACGGCCCGGTCGGCGTCACGCTGCCGGCGGTGGTGAAGCGGGGCGTCGCGCACACCGCGGCCAACATCGACAAGCAGTGGATCGGCACCGACGCCGACGCGCTGTTCGCCAAGCGGCTCGGCCGCAGCGTCGACCAGATCGCGATGCTGAACGACGCGGACGCGGCGGGCATGGCGGAGATCCGCTTCGGCGACCCGGTCGCGCGCAAGGGCGTCACCGCGCTGCTCACCTTCGGCACCGGCATCGGCAGCGCGGTGTTCCAGGACGGCAAGCTCGTCCCCAACACCGAATTCGGCCACCTCGAGATCGACGGTCACGACGCCGAGAAGCGCGCGGCCGCTTCGGTGAAGGACAACGAGGGGCTCTCCTACCCCGAATGGGCCAAGCGGGTGCACCGTTATCTGACCGTGCTGGAGAACTTGATCTGGCCGGATCTGTTCATCGTCGGCGGCGGGGTCAGCAAGAAGGCCGAGAAATGGGTGCCGCTGCTGGACATCCGCACTCCGGTGCTGGTGGCGAGCCTGCAGAACAACGCCGGCATCGTCGGCGCCGCGGCCGCCGCGGCGGAGGGCATCGAGCACTGAATCGGCGCTGAGGGTGATCGCTTCGCACCGCATGCGCGTACCGTCGTTACAATGGAACACGGCCCACGGCTGCGGAGGGCAAAACCGCAGGCCGAGGCGTGATCCCCGAATGTGAGGCAGCAGTGGCACCCGTGCCGTTGCTCGTCGTGATCGACCGCTGCGAAAGGGCGTAAGTGGCAGCCGCAAGAACCGCAACCCGAGGCGGGACGAAGACCGCGACCGCAGCCGGCGAGCCGGCCGAAGAGGCAGCCACCGGGACGGCGAAGCCGGCGGCCCGCAAGACCACCACCGCCAAGAAGGCGCCGGCCAAGAAGGCACCGGCGAAGAAGGCCGTGACCAAGGGCGCGAAGACCGAAGACGGCGAGCCGGACGGTCCCGGCGACCTCGAGGACGAAGACCTCGGTTCGCCCGACCTGTCGGATCTGGAAGAGGTCGAGGTCGACGTCGTCGACGAGACGGTCAACGACGAGCCGGACACCGACTCGGCCGACGACGACGATGACGACGAAGAAGCCGACGAGGAGACGCCGGCTCAGCGTCGCCGCGGCGCCGCGGCCGACAAGGCGGCGAAGGGCTCCGACAACCCGGACTTCGTCTGGGACGAGGAGGAGTCCGAGGCGCTGCGCCAGGCGCGCAAGGACGCCGAGCTCACCGCCTCCGCCGACTCCGTTCGCGCCTACCTCAAGCAGATCGGCAAGGTCGCGCTGCTGAACGCCGAGGAGGAGGTGGAGCTGGCCAAGCGGATCGAGGCCGGGCTCTACGCCGCCGAGCGCGTGCGCACCGCCGAGGAGGAGGGCGAGAAGCTCGTCACCCAGATGCGCCGCGATCTCAAGTGGATCGTGCGTGACGGCGAGCGCGCCAAGAACCACCTGCTGGAGGCGAACCTCCGGCTCGTGGTCTCGCTGGCCAAGCGCTACACCGGCCGCGGCATGGCGTTCCTGGACCTGATCCAGGAGGGCAACCTCGGCCTGATCCGCGCGGTGGAGAAGTTCGACTACACCAAGGGCTACAAGTTCTCGACGTACGCCACGTGGTGGATCCGTCAGGCGATCACCCGCGCGATGGCCGACCAGGCGCGCACCATCCGCATCCCGGTGCACATGGTCGAGGTCATCAACAAGCTCGGCCGCATACAGCGTGAACTCCTCCAGGACCTCGGCCGCGAACCGACCCCGGAAGAGCTCGCGAAGGAAATGGACATCTCCCCGGAGAAGGTCCTGGAGATCCAGCAGTACGCGCGTGAGCCGATCTCGCTCGACCAGACGATCGGCGACGAGGGCGACTCGCAGCTCGGTGACTTCATCGAGGACTCCGAAGCGGTCGTCGCGGTGGACGCGGTGTCGTTCACGCTGCTGCAGGACCAGCTCCAGTCGGTGCTGCAGACGCTGTCCGAGCGCGAGGCGGGCGTGGTCCGCCTGCGCTTCGGCCTCACCGACGGCCAGCCGCGCACGCTCGACGAGATCGGCCAGGTGTACGGGGTGACCCGCGAGCGCATCCGGCAGATCGAGTCGAAGACGATGTCGAAGCTGCGCCACCCGTCGCGGTCCCAGGTCCTGCGCGACTACCTGGACTGAGTTTCTCCACGGCACAACGGAAACCCCGTCACTTCGGTGGCGGGGTTTCCGCGTTTCAGGGCACGGCGAGGCCGCGCTCCCGCAGCGACTGCTCGACGCGCAGGCGCTCGATCTCGCGGTCCATTCCCTCGGGAAGCTCCCCGAGCCGATGCGGGACGCCGACCTGGCGGCAGGCCACGGTGAGGAGCTCGTCGTAGGCCTGCCGGGTGCCGAGCCGCCGGGCGGCCGGCGTCCCGGACGGATAGTCGACGAGCAGCCGGTGCACCCGCCGCAGGTCCGCGGCGACCCGTTCGATCGGCGGGCCTTCGGGCTGCGGCTTCGCGCGCTTCTCCCGGATCCAGCCGACCACCTTGGGGACGCGCAGCGCGCACCAGAACAGCACCGTGGGCGCGAGACAGACCACGGCGAAGAGGATCAGGTTCGCGAGGACGCCACCGGCGCCATCCATCCCCCGATGGTAAGCCCGCACCACCCGCCCGGCGGAAGCCTTTTCGGCGCATCTCGCGTGATCAGAGCCGGAACTCGCGTGATTGAAGACGGAACTCGCGAGTTCCGGGGTGGGTCACGGGAGTTCGGGGGTCTCCCGGGCTTCTTCGACCAGCCAGAGGACGCCCGCCGGGGGGAGTTGGAGGACGGCGGAGGCCGGCTGGCCGTGCCAGGGCTCCTTGACCGCCTCCACCGCGCCCATGTTGCCGACGCCGGAACCGCCGTAGGCCTCGGCGTCGGTGTTGACGACCTCCAGCCAGCGGCCCGCCGAAGGCAGGCCGACCCGGTAGTCGTGGTGCGGGACGCCCGCGAAGTTGGCCACGCAGGCCAACCGCGAGCCGTCGGTGCCGATGCGCAGGAAGCTCAGCACGTTGCCGCTGGAGTCGTTCGCGTCGATCCAGCGGAAGCCGTCCGGTGAGGTGTCCTGGCTGTAGAGCGCCGGGGACGACCGGTACACCGTGTTCAGCGACCGCAGCAGCTCCCAGACGCCGAGGTGCAGCGGCTCGTCCATCAGGTGCCAGTCGAGCGAGCGCGACTCCGACCACTCCCCCGGCTGGCCGAACTCGCCGCCCATGAACAGCAGCTGCTTGCCCGGGTGCGCCCACATGAACGCCAGCAGCGAGCGCAGCCCGGCCGCCTTGTTCCACGCGTCGCCCGGCATGCGGCCCCACAGGGATCCCTTGCCGTGCACCACTTCGTCGTGCGACAGCGGCAGCACGAAGTTCTCGCTCCACGCGTACACGAGCGAGAACGTCATCTCGTTGTGGTGGTAGGCCCGGTGGATCGGCTCGTGCGAGAGGTACCGGAGCGTGTCGTGCATCCAGCCCATGTTCCACTTGAAGCCGAACCCGAGGCCGCCCAGGTGCGTCGGGCGGGTGACGCCCGGCCAGGCCGTCGACTCCTCGGCCACCATCACCACACCCGGGTGTCGCTTGTAGACGGTCGCGTTCAGCTCCTGCAGGAACCGCACCGCGTCGAGGTTCTCCCGCCCACCGTACTGGTTGGGCAGCCACTCCCCTTCCTTGCGGGAGTAGTCGAGGTACAGCATCGACGCGACGGCGTCCACGCGCAGGCCGTCGAGGTGGAACTCGTCGAGCCAGAACAGCGCGTTGGCGACCAGGAAGTTGCGGACCTCGTTGCGGCCGAAGTCGAACACGAGCGTGCCCCAGTCGGGCTGCTCGCCGCGGCGCGGGTCCGCGTGCTCGTACAGCGGCGTGCCGTCGAAGCGGGCCAGCGCCCAGCTGTCACGCGGGAAGTGCGCCGGCACCCAGTCCACCAGGACGCCGATCCCCCGCTGGTGCAGGCGGTCGACGAAGTAGCGGAAGTCGTCCGGCGAGCCGAAGCGGGACGTCGGCGCGTAGTACGACGTCACCTGGTAGCCCCACGAGCCGCCGAACGGGTGCTCCGACACCGGGAGCAGCTCGACGTGCGTGAAACCGGTTTCGACGAGGTAGTCGCCGAGCTGGTCGGCCAGTTCCCGGTAGTCGAGCCCGGGCCGCCACGAGCCGAGGTGCACCTCGTAGACGCTCATCGGCGCCGCGGCCCACTGCGTGGCTTCGCGCCGGGCGACCCACTCGTCGTCGTCCCAGACGTGAGCGGAACTGGTGACGACCGACGCCGTCGCGGGCGGCTGCTCGGTGGCGAACGCCAGCGGGTCGGCCTTTTCGTGCCAGTTGCCGTCGGCGCCGAGGATCCGGAACTTGTAGCAGGTGCCCGCGCCGACACCGGGCACGAACAGCTCCCAGACGCCGGACGAGCCCAGCGAGCGCATCGCGTGCCCGCGCCCGTCCCAGCCGTTGAAGTCGCCGATCACCCGGATCCCGCGCGCGTTCGGCGCCCAGACCGCGAACGACGTCCCCTCGACGACCCCGCCCGGGGTCTCGTAGGACCGCACGTGCGCGCCGAGCGCCTCCCAGAGCCGTTCGTGCCGGCCCTCGCCGATCAGGTGCAGGTCCAGCTCGCCCACCGTGGGCAGCCAGCGGTACGGGTCGTCGGCGGTCGCCGTGTGCCCGTCGTACTCGACTTCCAGCCGGTAGTCACCGGGGTGCTCGGGCACGGCGACGGCGAACAGCGCGTCGATCACCGGTTCCATCGGGTACTTCTCGCCGCCCGCGCGGAGCGTGACGCCTTTCGCGCCGGGCAGCAGCGCCCGGGCCGCGAAGCCCTTGCCCACCGCGTGCACGCCCAGCACCGAGTGCGGGTCGTGGTGGGACCCGGCGAGCAGCCGGTCGATGTCCGCGGCCGGCGGGGCCGCGGCCGGGAGGCCTTCGGGGACCGCGTTCACGGTGTCGTCCCTCCGCTAGTGATCCGGGCGATCGAGGCGAGCGGCACGCCCAGCCAGTCCGGCCGGTTCGCGTGCTCGTAACCCACTTCGTAGACCGCTTTGTCCAGTTCGAAGGCGCGCAGCAGCTCGCCCTGCTCCCGCGGGTCCGCCGCGATCGCGGCGTAGCCCTCGCAGAACGCCGCCCGGTTGCGCTCCGACCATTCGTGCGCGCGCTCGGCCAGCGCACTGTCGTCCGGCTGGCCGACCAGCATCTGCTGGGCCGCGTAGTCGAACGACCTCAGCATGCCCGCGACGTCGCGCAACGGCGACCGGAGCGCGTGCCGTTCTTCCACCGGGGCCGCCGGCTCGCCCTCGAAGTCGATCAGCAGCCAGCCGCCGACGGTCCGCAGCACCTGGCCCAGGTGCAGGTCGCCGTGGATGTACTGCATGGTCACCGAGTCCAGCGGCAGGGTGCGCAGCTTCTCGAACGCCGCCCGCAGCGCCGGGGCGTGCGCGGCCAGCTCGGGCACGCGCGCGGCGATCGTGTCGAGCCGGTCGAGCATCGCCTTCGCCGAGCGTTCCAGCTCGTCGGCGTCCACCGGCTCGGTGCCGAGCGCCTCGGCCAGGTCCGCGTGCACCTCGGCGACGGCCCGCCCGAGCCGCTCCGCCTCGCCGGCGAAGTCGCCGCCGACCTCCTCGGCGTGCAGCTCCGGCGCGGCCATCAGGTCGCGGACGCTGGTGGTGGCCATCGCCCAGCCGTCGACCGCGTCCGGGACGAACTGCTGGAGCATGCCGACCGTGGTCGGCTCGCCGTCCAGGTCGCCGGTGATCGAGCCCAGCGGGGCCGCGATGTGCTTGCTGCCCACCGCCTGCAGCGCGCGGTGCAGCAGCAGGTCCTTGTTCTTGCCCGGCGACAGCTTCCGGAACAGCTTGAGGATGTACTGCCCGGCGTAGACCAGGGACGTGTTGCTCTGCTCCGAGGTGATCGGCCGGGCCCGCAGGCCGGTCTCCAGCTCGACACCGGGCTCGTGCTCGAAGGTCAGCGATCCCACGGACTCCTCGCGGGCCATCAGGTCCAGCAGCACGCCGGTGACGTCGAGGTCGCCGGACGCCTCGTAGGCGTTGAGGTCGCCGACGGCCCCGATCCAGCTGGTCGACGCGATCTCCGGCGGATGCGTCCGGCGGCCCACCAGCAGCTGGTAGGGCTCGCGCCGGTCGTCCTGGACGACCTCGATCACCACGTGCAGGAGCTGTGGATCGCCGGACACCAGCTCGGTCACGCCGAGCGTCCGGACGCCGGTGACCAACCGGTCCTTGCCGGCGAACCACCGCTGCTCCGGCAGCCAGCGCTTCAGGTCCTCGGTCAGGTCGTCGACCAGCTCGCGCGGGTCGGACAAGGGACTCACCTCGCTTCGCCTTCGTCTCCCGGGCTCGTCAGCTGGAACCAGTAGAAGCCGTGCCCGGGCAGCGTCAGCAGGTACGACAGGTCCCCGATGCTGGGGAACCGCACGCCGCCGGTGAGCTCCACCGGCGTGCACCCGCGGTGCGCGGACAGGTCCAGCTCCACCGGCTGCGGGAACCGGGACAGGTTGTTCACGCAGAGCACGACGTCCTCGCCGCCGTCCGGGCGCCGCCACTGGCGCTTGTAGGCCAGCACGCTCGGGTTGGACCCGCCGAGGTCGACGAACTCGCCCTCGGCGAACGCGTGGTGCTGCTTGCGCACCTCGATCATCCGGCGGGTCCAGTTGAGGAGCGACGAGCTGTTGTTGGACTGCGCCTCGACGTTCAGCCCCTGGTAGCCGTACACCGGGTCCATGATCACCGGCAGGTAGATCCGGCCGGGGTCGCAGGAGGAGAACCCGGCGTTGCGGTCCGGGGTCCACTGCATGGGGGTGCGGACCGCGTCGCGGTCGCCGAGCCAGATGTTGTCTCCCATGCCGATCTCGTCACCGTAGTACAGAACGGGCGAGCCCGGCAGGGACAACAGCATCGCGGTGAACAGCTCCTGCTGGTTGCGGTCGTTGTCCAGCAGCGGCGCGAGCCTCCGGCGGATGCCGATGTTCGCCTTCATGCGCGGGTCCTTGGCGTACTCCGCGTACATGTAGTCGCGCTCTTCGTCGGTGACCATCTCGAGGGTCAGCTCGTCGTGGTTGCGCAGGAAGATGCCCCACTGCGTGCCGCTGGGGATCTCCGGGGTCTGGGTGAGGATCTCCGAGATCGGGAAGCGCGATTCGCGGCGCACGGCCATGAAGATCCGCGGCATCAGCGGGAAGTGGAACGCCATGTGGCACTCGTCGCCGCCGACCTGCGGGTCACCGAAGTACTCGACGACGTCCGAGGGCCACTGGTTCGCCTCGGCCAGCAGGATCCGGCCCGGGTACTCGTCGTCGACGACCTTGCGGCAGCGCTTGAGGAACTCGTGCGTGCGCGGCAGGTTCTCGCAGTTGGTGCCCTCCTGCTCGAACAGGTACGGCACGGCGTCCAGGCGGAACCCGTCGATGCCCAGGTCGAGCCAGAACCGCAGGACGTCGATCATCGCGTTCTGGACGTCGACGTTCTCGTAGTTCAGGTCGGGCTGGTGGGAGAAGAACCGGTGCCAGTAGAACTGGCCGCGGACCGGGTCGTAGGTCCAGTTCGACGTCTCGGTGTCGACGAAGATGATCCGCGCGTCGGCGTAGCGGGAGTCGTCGTCGCTCCAGACGTAGTAGTCGCCGTACGGGCCGTCGGGCTCGCTGCGGGACTGCTGGAACCACGGGTGCGCGTCCGAGGTGTGGTTGAGCACCAGGTCGGTGATCACCCGGATGCCGCGCCGGTGCGCTTCGTTGAGCAGGAAGACGAAGTCCTCGACGCTGCCGAACTCCGGCAGCACCGCGCGGAAGTCGCTGATGTCGTACCCGCCGTCGCGCAGCGGCGAGGCGTAGAACGGCGGCAGCCACAGGCAGTCGATGCCCAGCCAGGCCAGGTAGTCGAGCCGCCCGGCCAGGCCGCGCAGGTCGCCGGTGCCGTCGCCGTTGGAGTCGGCGAACGCGCGCACCAGCACTTCGTAGAACACCGCGCCCTTGAACCACTCGGGGTTGCTCGGCGCCTGCTGCGCCGAGCGGAAGTCCCCGGCCTGCGGTTCCACGAGCATGCCGTCGGCGGTCATCGCCTCGCCGGTGTGCGGCACACCCTCCAGCCCGGGTACCGCCTCGGGAAGGCCTTCATCCACCATGTGTTGCCACCTCAGTCCCTCGGATTC
Source organism: Amycolatopsis sp. NPDC004772 (assembly GCF_053601215.1). Lineage (NCBI taxonomy): Bacteria > Bacillati > Actinomycetota > Actinomycetes > Pseudonocardiales > Pseudonocardiaceae > Amycolatopsis > Amycolatopsis sp. NPDC004772. The sequence goes on along the minus strand of NZ_JBSGBK010000050.1, from coordinate 42,479 downwards.
CTGTCCTTCCGTTCTCAGCCGGCCAGCCGCCGCCGCACCGACACCACGTGGGCCACCGCCCGCCAGGGTTCGAGGCGGACGAAGTTCGCCGGGCCCCAGTCCCAGGTGTCGCCGGTGACCTCGTCGTGGGCGATCAGCCGTTCGTGCGCTTCGAAACCGAGCGCGCCGGTGTCGAGCCAGAGCGTGCCCTCCTGGGGCCCGTACGGGTCGAGGGTGACGACCGTGACCACGGTGTCGCCGGTGGCCGGGTCCTGTTTGGAGTAGGCCAGCAACGCGTCGTTGTCGACGTGGTGGAAGTGCAGGGTGCGCATCTGCTGCAGCGCCGGGTGCGCGCGCCGGACGGCGTTCAGCTTCGCCAGCCATGGCTCCAGTGAACGCCCCTCGGCGAGCGCGCGCTCGAAATCGCGTGGACGCAGCTGGTACTTCTCGGAGTCCAGGTACTCCTCGCTGCCTTCGCGGACCGGGACGTGCTCGAACAGCTCGTAGCCGGAGTAGACGCCCCAGGTCGGCGAGAGCGTCGCCGCCAGCGCCGCCCGCAGCGCGAACATGCCCGGGCCGCCGCGCTGCAGCGACTCGTGGAGGATGTCCGGCGTGTTGACGAACAGGTTCGGCCGGCCCTCGTTCCAGTGTTCCCGCAGGTCGATGCCGAAGTCGATCAGTTCCTGCTTGCCGGTGCGCCAGGTGAAGTAGGTGTAGCTCTGGGTGAAGCCGAGCCGGGCCAGGCCCCACAGGCGCGCCGGGCGGGTGAACGCCTCGGCCAGGAACAGCACGTCCGGGTGGGCGTCCTTGACCGACTGGATCAGCCAGGCCCAGAAGTCCGGCGGCTTGGTGTGCGGGTTGTCGACCCGGAAGATCTTCACCCCGTGGTCGATCCAGACGGTGATGACCCGCAGCATCTCTTCGTAGACGGCCTTGGGGTCGTTGTCGAAGTTGATCGGGTAGATGTCCTGGTACTTCTTCGGCGGGTTCTCGGCGTAGGCGATCGAGCCGTCCGGGCGGGTGGTGAAGAACTCGGGGTTCTTCAGGACCCACGGGTGGTCGGGCGCGGCCTGCAGCGCGAAGTCGAGCGCCACCTCCATGCCGAGCTCGTCCGCGCGGGCGACGAAGGCGTCGAAGTCCTCGAAGGTGCCCAGCTCGGGGTGGATCGAGTCGTGGCCGCCCTCGTCGGCGCCGATCGCCCACGGCGAGCCGACGTCCTCCGGCTTGGCGTCGAGGGTGTTGTTGGGTCCCTTGCGGTTCACTCGCCCGATCGGGTGAATCGGGGGGAGGTAGACGACGTCGAAGCCCATTTTCGCGACGCGGTCGAGCGCGGTCGCGGCGGTGGCGAAGGTGCCGTGCACCGGCTTGCCCTCGGCGTCGAGGCCACCGGTCGAGCGGGGGAACAGCTCGTACCAGGAGCCGTACGCGGCGCGGCGGCGGTCGACCCACACCTTGTGCGGCTTGCCCTTGGTGATCAGCTCCCGCACGGGGAACTCGCGCATGACCTGGCGGACCTCGGGCGAGAGCGCGGGCCCGACGCGCTCGGCGAGGCTGCGCTCCTCGTCGCGCAGGGCCTTCACCGCGCCGGTCAGGAGCGCCTTCTCGCCGCGGCGGTCCGGGCGGCGGGAGACGCGCTCGATCAGCCGGGCGCCGTTCTCGAGGTCGTTGGCGAGGTCTTCGGGGCCCTGCCCGGCGGCGACCTTCACCTCGACGGCGTGCTCCCACGTCGCCCAGGGGTCGCTCCACGCGTCGATCCGGAACGTCCACATCCCGGTGGTGTCCGGGGCGATCACCGCGGCGAACTCGTCGGGGTGGTCGGGACCGCGCGGCACCATCCGCGTCTGGCGGGTCAACCGGTCTTCCGGGCCCCGCCACGCGACTGTCGCCGCGACGGCGTCGTGGCCCTCGCGCCAGACGGTCGCGAAGACCGGGATGTGTTCCCCCACAACGGCTTTGGCCGGATACCGGCCACAGCTCACGCTGGGGGAGACGTCGTCGATGCCGAGCCGGCCGGTCATGGGCAACGCCCTTCGATGTGTCGGTTGGACGCAGACGGCGACAGTCTGCCTGACTCGATCAAGCGCCCACGAGGCAGGGTTCTTTAGGCATGTACCCAGTCCCCGCCGACCGAAACGCTTCCGCCGCAACGAATTTCCAGCGGATGTCCGGCAGGTTAAGCCGGCGCGCGAACGACACGCGAACCCGAACGGCCAAGACCCGTACCCGAACGGACGATTCCCGCTGTGCTCGCCGGGTCGTACGGGTCAGTAGGGCTCGGGGCGGGGTTCGGCGGCGAGGCGGGGGGCGCGGAGCAGGAGGAGGGAGCGGGACTGGAGGGTGACCCGGCTCTTGGCCTCCAGGGTGCCGGGGTTGGCCGGGCTGCCGTCGGCGGTGCTCGTGTCGAGGGTCGGCTTGAACGTCTCGCCGTACTCGCGGCCCGGGAGGATCACCTCGGCCGGGGCGTCGCCGGCGTGCAGCCAGAGCAGCCACGAGTGGTCCGGCACCAGCTCGCCCTCGCGGTTGCGGGCCTGGCTGTTCGAGCCGTCGATCCACATGCCGAGCGTGTGGCGGTCCTCGAACCAGTCGCTTTCGCCGAACTCCTCGCCGTCCGGGCGGAACCAGACCAGGTCCGGCTTGCCGGTCGGCGTGGTCCGGCCTTCGAAGAACTCCGGCTGCCGCAGCGCCGGGCTGTTCGCGCGCAGCCGCACCACCCGGCGGGCGAACGCGAGCATGGCCTCGGCCTCGGGGGTGTCCGGCGTCCAGTCGAACCACGACGTCTCGTCGTCGAGGCAGTACGCGTTGTTGTTGCCGCGCTGGGTCCGCCAGAACTCGTCGCCCATGGTCAGCATCGGGGTGCCGGTGGACAGCAGCAGCGTGGCGAACATGTTCCGGGCCTGCCGGGTGCGCAGCGCGCGGATCGCCGGCTCGGCGCTCTCCCCCTCGGCACCGTGGTTCCACGAACGGTTGTCGTTCGTGCCGTCGCGGTTGTCCTCGCCGTTGCCCTCGTTGTGCTTTTCGTTGTAGGACACCAGGTCCCGCAGCGTGAAGCCGTCGTGCGCGGTGACGAAGTTGATCGACTGCCACGGCCGCCGGAGGTTGTGGTCGTACAGGTCCGACGAGCCGGACAGCCGGTAGGCGAGGTCGCGGACGCCGGTCGCGCCGCGCCAGAAGTCCCGCACGGTGTCGCGGTAGCGGCCGTTCCACTCGGCCCACTGGGCCCCGAAGCCGCCGACGCGGTAGCCCTCGCCGGTCGCGTCCCACGGCTCGGCGATCAGCTTGCACCGCGAGAGCACCGGGTCGGTGGTGATCGCCGTGAGCAGCGTCGACGCCGGGTCGAACGCTCCCCCGCGCGGGCGGCCGAGGGTGCTGGCGAGGTCGAACCGGAAGCCGTCGACGCCCATCTCCTGCGTCCAGTACCGCAGCGAGTCGGTCACCAGCCGGACCACCGTCGGCGAACCGGCCTCCAGGGTGTTGCCGCAGCCGGTGATGTCGGCCATGTGCCCGCGCTCGGTGTGCAGGTAGTACACCGGCGCGTTCAGCCCGCGGAAGCTCAGCGTCGGCCCGTCCGGCCCGCCCTCGCAGGTGTGGTTGAACACGACGTCGAGGATCACTTCGATACCGGCCGCGTGCAGGGCGGCCACCATCAGCCGGAACTCTTCGACCTCGTGCCCGGGTTCGCTGGCGTAGCCGGCGTGCGGGGCGAAGAAGCCGAGCGGCGAGTACCCCCAGTAGTTGTGCCGTCCGGCCCGGACCAGCGACGGCTCGTCGAGGAACGCGTGCACCGGCAGCAGCTCGACCGAGGTGACGCCGAGGCGGGTCAGGTACTCGATCGCCACCGGGTGGGCCAGGCCGAGGTAGGTGCCGCGCAGCGCCTCCGGGATGAACGGGTGCTGCTGCGTGAAGCCCTTGACGTGCAGTTCGTAGACCACCGCCTCCTCGAACGGCACCTCCGGCTTGATCCCGGTGTCCGGCCCGCCCGGCGAGGTGACCACCGACAGCGGCACGCTGCCCAGGGAGTCCACAGTGGACATCGGGCCGCGCTCGGGGTCGCCGGTGAAGCCCTGGGCCGCGGCGAGGTCGGTCAGCCCGCCGGTGATCTGCCGGGCGTACGGGTCGACGAGCAGCTTGTGCGGGTTGCACCGCAGGCCGCGGGCCGGGTCGTACGGGCCGTGGATCCGGTACCCGTAGCGCTGCCCCGGCGTCACCCCGGGCACCAGGCCGTGCCAGACGCCGAAGGTGCGCTCGGTGAGCGCGATCCGGCGTTCCGACCCGTCCGCGTCGATCAGGCACAGCTCGACGGCGTCCGCGACGGCGGACGTGATCGCGAACCGCACCCCGCCGGCCTCGGGGTGGGCTCCGAGCGGGAAGGGGCGGCCGGCGAGGACGTGGTCGGCGGAGGGTCGTGTGGCCATTCCTGAATCGTCCCAGACAATCAGCGGTCCGTGCGCGTCCTGGCAGAGGAGTTACCCGGAGGCAACCGCCGACCGGGCGATCACGAAGGTGTCCGGGGGCAGGTGGGCGGCCCCACCGTCCACGGTGGCCTCTCCCCAGGTCAGCAGCGACTCCGCGGCCCCGAGCGGCAGGGTGACCGGGCCGGGGCCGAAGTTGACGGCCAGTCGCAGCGCGCCGCGGTGCAGCACCAGCCACGACCCGTCCGGCGCGGAGTCGACGCGCAGGTCCGCGACCCACGGGTCGGCCAGCTCCGGCCGTTCGCGGCGCAACCGGATCAACGCGCGGTAGAGCGCCAGCATGTCCCGGTGACCGGGACGCTCCGGCTCGGTCCAATCCAGCCGCGAGCGTTCGACGGTGGCCGGGTCCATCGGGTCCGGCACCTCCGACTCGCCCCAGCCGTGCCGCGAGAACTCGCGACGGCGGCCGGTGCGGACGGCCTCGGCCAGCTCCGGGTCCGGGAAGGACGCGAAGAACTGCCACGGCGTGCTCGCCGCCCACTCCTCCCCCATGAACACCATCGGCGTGTACGGCGAGCAGAACAGGATCGCCGCCCCGCAGGCCAGCCGGTCGGCCGAGACCGTCGCGGACAGCCGGTCGCCGGTCGCGCGGTTGCCGATCTGGTCGTGGTTCTGCAGGTAGCCGAGGAAGCGGTGGCCCGGCACGGTCCGCGTGTCGACCGGGCGGCCGTGCGTCCGCTCCCGGAACGACGACCAGGTGCCCGCGTGGAAGAACACCTCTCGCAGCACCCGCTCGAGGGCGTCCGGTGCGGCGAAGTCCGTGTAATACCCGGTCGCCTCGCCGGTCAGCTTGACGTGCAGGGCGTGGTGGAGGTCGTCCGACCACTGGGCGTGCAGGCCGTAGCCGCCACGCTCGCGGGGCGTGACCAGCCGCGGGTCGTTGAGGTCGGACTCGGCGATCAGGGTCAGCGGCCGGTTGAGCGCCGCCGACAGCGCGTCGGCCTCGGTGGCGAGCTGTTCGAGCAGGTGGACGGCCCGCCGGTCGAGCAGCGCGTGCACGGCGTCCAGGCGCAGGGCGTCGACGTGGAAGTCGCGGAACCAGCTCAGCGCGTTGTCGACCACGTACCGGCGGACCTCGTCGGAGCCGGCGCCGTCGAGGTTGAGGCCGGGTCCCCAGTCGTTCTGGCCGGCGAAGTACGGTCCGAACTTGTCGAGGTAGGCCCCCGACGGGCCGAGGTGGTTGTAGACGACGTCGAGCACGACGGCCAGGCCCCGCGCGTGAGCCGCGTCGACGAACCGCTTGAACCCGTCCGGGCCGCCGTAGGGCTCGTGGACCGCGCCCCAGAGGACGCCGTCGTAGCCCCAGCCCGCGGTGCCGTCGAAGGAGTTGACCGGCAGCAGTTCGACGTGCGTGATGCCGAGGTCGACGAGGTGGTCGAGCCGGTCGATCGCCGCGTCGAAGGTGCCGCCTTCGGTGAACGTGCCGATGTGGAGTTCGTAGAGGACGGCGCCGGGCAGCTGACGGCCGGTCCAGGCGTCGTCGGTCCAGGCGAACTCGCCGTGGTCGTAGACGCGCGACTCGGCGTGGACGCCGTGCGGCTGCCACCGCGACCGCGGGTCGGGCAGCGGTTTCTCGTCGTCGTCGAGCAGGAAGGCGTAGTTGATCCCCTCGGCGTCGGCGTGCCACCAGCCGCCGTCACCCGCGGTCATCTCGTGCACGCCCGCGTCGACGCTCACCCGGACCCGGCGGGCCGCCGGGGCCCACACGCTGAACTTCATGCGTCTCCTCGCACCAGCAACGCGACGGGGTACCGCTCGAACAGGGTCGCCAGGTCGCCGGTCGCTTCCCGGCCGGTCAGGACGTCGGTCCAGACCCCGGGCGGCAGCGGCAGGACGGTGTCGCGCCAGCCGCCGCCGGCGTCGAGCCCGGCCGGGAGCCGGGTCACCGCCACGGCGAGGTCCGAGCTGCGCGTGTAGGCCAGGACGTGCTTCTCCGCGGCACCCTCGGCCCGCAGCGGCCGGTAGCCGCGGAACAGCGCCGGGTGCTCCCGCCGCAGCCGCAGCGCCTTGTGCACGACCAGCAGCTTCGCCGCACCCGACGCGTCGATCTCCGGCAGCTCGCCCTCGGCGATCCGCGCCAGGAGCTCCCGCCGGACGACGTAGTCGACCGGGCGGCGGTTGTCCGGGTCCACCAGCGAGAAGTCCCACAGCTCGGTGCCCTGGTAGACGTCCGGGACGCCGGGCGCGGTGAGCTGGACGAGCTTCTGGCCGAGCGAGTTCGCGTACCCGGGCCCTTCGATGCGCCGGACGAACGCCTCGACGTCGGCGGCCAGCTCCGGGTCGTTCATCACGTCTTCGGGCCAGGCGGCCACGTCGGCCTCGAAGGCCTCGTCGTGGTCGGTCCAGCTGGTCCGGAGCTTGGCTTCCTTGGCCGCCTTGTCCAGGTAGTCCCGCAGCCGCGCCGGCTCGATCGGCCAGGTCGACACCAGGGTCTGCCAGGCCAGCAGGTTCAGCGACGGCTCGTCGATGCCGCGGCGCGCGGTCCACCGCCGGACGGCCTCGGCGAACTCGCCGGGCACCTCGGCCAGCACCGCCATCCGGGCGCGCGTGTCCTCCGAGCGCTTGGTGTCGTGCGTGGTCAGCGTCGTCATCGCCGCCGGGTAACCGGCCTCGCGCTCGGCGGCCAGCCGGTGGAAGTCCTCGACGTCCAGGCCGAACCGGTCCGGGTTGCCGCCGACCTCGTTGAGCGCGGCGAAGCGCGTGTAGCGGTAGAACGTCGTGTCCTCGGTGCCCTTGGCCACGACCATGCCGGACGTCTGCTGGAGCCGGGTGGCCAGCTCGCTCTCCGGGTTCTCGCGCACGTGGGTGTCGAGGGCGCGCAGCGCGTCGGCGAGGTCGGGCCGCGCCCGACGGGCGCCCTCGATCGCCGCCGCCCAGTGCACCACGCCTTCGGGGAGGTAGGAACGGTAGACCGGGAAGGCGATCATGGTCTCGGCCACCGCCTGCCGGGCCTGCTCGGGGTCGACGCCGGGCAGCAGCGCGGCGATCCGCCGGACCTCGGCGACCAGGATGCGGTCGGTGACCAAGCGCCGGGCCTCGGCCTCGACGCGGTGGTAGCCGGTTTTCACGCCCAGCTCGGTGGCCAGCTCGGTGAAGCCGGGCTCGCCCGCCGGGTCGACGAAGACACCGGCGATCTCGCGCAGGGCGTCGTAGCCGGTGGTGCCGTCGACCGGCCAGCTCTGCGGCAGCGGCTCGCCCGGGTGCAGGATCTTCTCGGCCACGATCCACGCGTCCGGTGCGTTCTCCCGCAGCCGCCGGAAGTAGCCGCCCGGGTCGGCGAGGCCGTCCGGGTGGTCGACGCGCAGGCCGGTGACGTCGCCGTCGGCGACCCAGCGCAGCACCTCGCCGTGCGTCGCGGCGAACACCTTCGGGTCTTCGACGCGGACCGCGGCCAGCGTGGTGATGTCGAAGAACCGGCGGTAGGTCAGCTCGGCGTTGCCGCGGCGCCAGCCGATCAGGCGGTAGTGCTGGCGCTCGTGGACCTCTTGCGGCGTCCCGCCTCCGGTGCCGGGGGCGATCGGGAAGCGGTGGTCGTAGTAGACCAGCTCGTCGCCCTCGACGGTCAGCTCCCCGACGGCGTCGTCGTCGCCGAGGACCGGCAGCAGGAGCGGGCCGCGCTCCCAGTCGACGTCGAAGAAGGACGCGTACTCGGAGTCGCGGCCGTGCTCGAGGACGTCCCACCACCAGCGGTTCGCCTTCGGCACCTCGACCGACATGTGGTTCGGCACGATGTCGACCACCAGGCCCAGCCCGAGCTCCTTCAGCAGCGCGGCCAACTCCTGGCGCGCCCCCTCACCGCCCAGCGCGGGCCGCGCGCGGGTCGGGTCGACGACGTCGTAACCGTGCGTCGAACCGGGGGCCGCGTCCAGCACCGGCGACGCGTACAGCGCCCCGATGCCGAGGTCGCGCAGGTAGCCGGCGATGCCGGCCGCGTCGGCGAAGGTGAACTCCGGGCGCAGCTGGACCCGGTAGGTCGACTCCGGCACGGTCATGCGGATTCCGTCTCCGTCCGTTGCAGCACGATCAGGGACCGGGCGGGCAGGGTGAGCCGGCCGCCGCCTTCGACCGGTTTCGCGTCGGCGGGTTCCACCTCGCCGGTCGCGGTGTCGACGACGACGGTCCAGCTTTCCCCGTAGCCGTTGCCCGGGAGCGTGGTGTCGATGTCCTCGTAGTGGGCGTTGAAGGCGAGCAGGAACGAGTTGTCCTCGACGTGCATCCCGCGCTGGTCGAGGTCGGGGATCGCCTTGCCGTTGAGGAAGACGACGACCGCCTTGCCGAAGCCGTCGTCCCAGTTCTGCTCGGTCATCTCCTCGCCGGCCGGGGTGAACCAGGCGATGTCGCCCAGCTTGTCGCCCTTGCCGACCGGGCCGCCCTGGAAGAACCGGCGGCGGCGGAACACCGGGTGCCGGTGCCGGAACGCGCCCAGCCCGGCGGTGAACTTGACCAGGTCCGCGTTCTCCTTAGCCAGCTCCCAGTCCATCCAGGACAGTTCGGAGTCCTGGCAGTAGACGTTGTTGTTGCCCTGCTGGGTGCGGCCGAACTCGTCGCCGTGCAGGATCATCGGCACACCCTGGGACAGCATCAGCGTCGCGAGCATGTTCCGCTGCTGCCGGACGCGCAGGGCGAGCACCTCGGGATCGTCGGTCTCGCCCTCGACCCCGCAGTTCCACGAGCGGTTGTCGTCGGCGCCGTCGCGGCCGTCCTCGCCGTTGGCCTCGTTGTGCTTTTCGTTGTAGGACACCAGGTCCCGCAGTGTGAAGCCGTCGTGGGCGGTGACGAAGTTGATCGACGCGAAGGGGCGCCGGCCGTCGTCCTGGTAGAGGTCCGACGACCCGGTGATCCGGCTCGCGAACTCCCCCAGGGTCGACGGCTCGCCGCGCCAGAAGTCGCGCACGGTGTCGCGGAACTGCCCGTTCCACTCGGTCCACAGCGGCGGGAAGTTGCCGACCTGGTAGCCACCGGGGCCGACGTCCCACGGCTCGGCGATCAGCTTCACCTGGCTGACGATCGGGTCCTGCTGCACCAGGTCGAAGAACGTCGACAGCCGGTCGACGTCGTAGAACTCGCGGGCCAGCGCGGAGGCGAGGTCGAACCGGAAGCCGTCGACGTGCATCTCCGTCACCCAGTAGCGCAGCGAATCCATGATCAGCTGCAGGGTGTGCGGGTTGCGGACGTTGAGGGAGTTGCCGGTGCCGGTGTAGTCCATGTAGTACTCGGGCTCCCCCTCCACCAGCCGGTAGTAGGCCTCGTTGTCGATGCCCCGCATCGACAGCGTCGGCCCGAGGTGGTTTCCCTCGGCCGTGTGGTTGTAAACCACGTCGAGGATCACTTCGATCCCGGCTTCGTGGAAGGCCTTGACCATGCCCTTGAACTCCTGGACCTGGCCGCCCTCGCCGGGCATCGCCGCGTAGGAGTCGTGGGGCGCGAAGTACCCGATCGTGTTGTAGCCCCAGTAGTTCGTCAGGCCTTTTTCGGCCAGCCCGTGGTCGGTGACGAACTGGTGCACCGGCAGCAGTTCCACCGCGGTCACGCCGAGTTTCTGCAGGTGCTCGACGACCGCGGGGTGCGCGAGACCGGCGTACGTGCCCCGCAGTGCTTCGGGCACGAACGGGTGATGCACGGTCATGCCCTTGACGTGCGCCTCGTAGATGACCGTCTCGTTGTACGGCCGCTTCGGCTGGCGGTCGTTGCCCCAGTCGAAGAACGGGTTCGCCACCAGCGAATACGGCACGCGGCCGGCGCTGTCGTCGTCGTTGCGCTCGGCCGGGTTGTCGAACTTGTAGCCGAACAGCGACTCGTCCCACTTCACGCCGTGCGAGACGGCCTTCGCGTACGGGTCGATGAGCAGCTTGTTCGGGTTGCAGCGCAGGCCGCGCTTCGGGTCGTACGGGCCGTGCACCCGGAACCCGTAGCGCTGCCCGGGGCCGACGTTGAGCAGGTAGCCGTGGTGGACGAAGCCGTCCACCTCTTCGAGCGCGTACCGCTCCTCCTTGCCCTCGGCGTCGAACAGGCACAGTTCGACGCGCTCGGCCACCTCGGAGAACAGGGCGAAGTTCGTCCCGACTCCGTCGTAGGTGGCGCCGAGCGGGTAGGGCGTTCCGGGCCAGGGCCGCACTGGGTTTCTCCTCGAGCTTGGTCGTGCCGGTGGCGTACCACCGGGGGTCGCGCGCGCAGGGATGGTCGTTACCGTCGTCACCGGGGCAGCGGCCGGGCCGCCGCCAGCGGTGCGACCGCGGCGCGGACTCCCTTCGCGGTGAAGAAGCCGTCGACGCTGACGGGGAGGCGAATCCGCCAGTTAGGGTACTGGTCGATGGTTCCGGGCAGATTCGGCTGCCGCACCTGGCCCGCCACGTCGGCCGGAGAGGTCAGCACCAGCCGGGACGCGGCTCGCGCGAGCAGGGTGTGCAGCGCGACGACCGGGTCGTCGTCCGGAATGCCTTCGCGGGCAACGAGTTCCAGCAGCGCTGTGCGCTCCTCGGCGGCGGCCTGCTCCTCCGCTTCGACCCCGCGGTCCAGCAGGCCGAGCTCGGCGCGGACCCGGACGTGCTCGCCCCGCAGCCAGCCCGCGACGGTCGGCAGGTCGTGCGTGGAGATGCTGGCCATCGCGTCCGGGTCCCAGGTGTCCGGCGAGGTGAACGGCCGGCCGGGCGCGTCCCAGTCGCGTTCGAACCACAGCACGGCGGAGCTGAGCATCCCCCGTTCGTGCATGGTTTCGGTGACGACCTCCTCGACGGTGCCGAGGTCCTCCCCCACGACGACGGCGCCGGCGCGGTGCGCTTCGAGCGCGAGCACGCCGACCATCGCTTCGGCGTCGTAGTGGACGTACGTGCCGCGGTGCGCGGGCTCGCCCGGCGGGATCCACCAGAGCCGCCACAGGCCGGCGATGTGGTCGACCCGGATGCCGTCGGCGAAGCGCAGGACGCCCCGGATGACGTCCCGGAACGGCGCGTACCCGGCCTCGGCCAGCTTGTCCGGCCGCCACGGCGGCAGGTTCCAGTCCTGGCCCTGCTGGTTGAAGGCGTCCGGGGGCGCGCCGACCCGCACGTCGGCGGCGAAGACGTCGTTGAGCGCCCAGGTGTCGGCCCCGCCGGGGTGCACCCCGACCGGCAGGTCGTGCACGATCCCGACGGTCATCCCGGCCTCGCGGGCGGCTTGGCGTGCCACTTCCAGCTGGACTCGGCAGAGGTGCTGCAGCCAGGCGTGGAAGGCGACACGGTCCTTCAGCTCTTCGCGCGCCTTCGCCGTGGCCGGTCCGGCCGGGTCGCGAAGGTCCTCCGGCCAGTCTCGCCAGTCGCCGCCGTGCTGCTCGGCGAGAGCGCAGAAGAGGGCGAAGTCATCCATGTCCCCGGGGACTTCCTCGACGCGGTGCGGCCACAGCAGCTCGAGGGCGGCGCGCTTGGCCGTCCAGACGGCGTCGTAGTCGATCAATTCGCCTTCGCGGTCCGGGGCCAGGGACTCGACGGCGGCCCGGGTGGCGGCATCGGCCTGCCGGAAGGTCTCGGTGGCGGTGACGCGCAGGTAGACGGGGTTGGCGAACCGGCGGCTCGCGGGCGAGTACGGCGACCGCTCGATCGGGTGGGCGGGGCTGATCGCCTGGACCGGATTGACCAGCAGGACGCCGGCGTCCAGTTCGGCGGCCGACCGGGCGGCGAAGGTGGCGAGGTCGGCGTAGTCGCCGATGCCCCAGGAACCGGCCGAGTGCAGGGCGTAGAGCTGCAGCATCCACCCCCAGGCGGGCCGCACCTGCGGCAGCTTCGCCGGCACGACGGCGAGCACGACGTCCTGGTCGGCGGTGACCACCCGGTGCCACCCGAGCGGCAGGTCGGCGGGCAGGTGGCCGGCGGCCTGCCGCCGCGTCCCGTCTTCGAGGACGACCTCGGCGTCGACGCTCAGCGCGGTGCCGGTGCCTTCCCGCACGACGATGGTCGGCGGCAGGGCGGCCGGGGCTTCGCGCGCGGCGCCGAGCGCGGCGGCGATGGCCTGGTCACTGGTGGCATCGACGCCGAACTGGCCGAGAACGGCGACGACGACGTCATCGGCCACCTCGACCCAGACCCGGTCGGCGTTCTCGTACCGGGTGGCGACACCGTAGTGGGCGGCGAGCTCGTGCAGGGCGGGGATCTGTTCGGGCACGGGACCAGCATTCCGGTGCCGGGCGGTTCCCGCCATCCGCACGGCCGACGTCACCCTCGGAGCTTCGCGAGCCCGAGGGCCGGGAGCCACTCACCCCGGCGGCGGGAGCGCCCCGGCCGGCCCGCAGGAAGGTCCCTCACGAGCGGACCTCCTCGCGCTTGCCGAACAGCTCCTCCCAGACCGGCCCGGCGAACAGCCAGATCGCCGACACCGTGCCCAGCCGCGGCAACCACCCCCACAGCGGCGCCACCCTCTCCGGCTCGCCGATCGCGAAGATCGCCGCCAGCAGGGCCGCCGCCGCCAGCCCGCAGGCCAGCAGGCACTTGCCCCACTCGCGCCACTCGTGCCGCGCCCTCGCCCGGCCCTGCCGCTTCGGCGGCGGTGGCGGCCCGCCGGCAAACCGGTGCGCGAACCGCTCGTCCGCCCACCGGACCATGCTGGGCCCGAAAACGACGCTGAACCCCAGGTAGACCGCGGCCAGGCCGTGCGTGAAGCCCGGCTTGCCCCCGGCGGACAGGTCCAGCACGGTCGCCACCAGCACCACGACGTCGACCAGCGGCACCAGGGCCAGCACCACCGCCGAGGCGCGTCGCAGGCGCAGCACGTACCGCACCGCCAGCCCCGCCGCGATGAACACCCAGAACCCGATCTCGCCCGCCGCGATGACGGCCGCCATCGGGTTCTCCGCGAAGAACTTCCCGATCTCGTCCACCCCGCCACGCTCCCGCGCCCGCCCGCCCGGCCGCGTCCGCGAAGGGACGGACCGGGCGTCATCACTTCGTAGGACGCGGCCGCCTCACGCGGTGTGCTGGGATGATCAGGTGCCTCTCCCCCGCCTGCGCTCGCTCCCGGTGTGGCAGCAGGACGGCCTGATCGCGCTGGCCACCTGGCTGCTCGGCTTCCTCGTCTACGCGACGGACGTCCACCGGCTCGTGACGGGCTACGACCACGCGCCGCTGGGGGTGCGGCTGCTGGAGCTGACCGCGTTGTGCGGGCTCGAGCTGCTCCGCCGGCGCGTCCCCCTGGCGCTGCTGCTGGCCACGGCGGTGCTCGCGGTGGACGTCCGGCTCGGCCCGTCGCTGCCGGTGCTGATCGTCTACACCGACTTCCTCTACGCGGCGACGCTCTACGGCTCCCGGCGCACCAGCCGGGTGATGATCGGCCTCGCCGCGTCCTCCGTGGTGGGCGTGCTCGCCGCGGTGCTGGTCCTCTCGCAGCAGTGGCGGGCCGCGGTGCTGGCCGCGGTCGCCGTGCTGCCGTTCGTCATCACGCCGGTGTGGTGGGCGGCGAACGTCCGCCAGCAGCGCGACGTCGCCGAGGCCGAGCGCGCCAACGCCGGGCAGCTGGCGAAGATCGCGGAACTGGACCGGCGGGCGGCGGTCGCCGCCGAACGCGGGCGGATGGCCCGCGACCTGCACGACGTCATCGCCGGACACCTCTCGGCCATCGCCATCCAGTCCGAGGCGGCACTGTCGCTGCCGGACCCGAAACTGGCGAAGGCCGTGCTGGAATCGGTGCGGGAGAACAGCGTCAGCGCCCTGGAGGAGATGCGCGCGATGATCGGGCTGCTCAAGGCCGACGGCGGCGAGACGGAGACGACCGCGCCCGCCCGGCTCGCGGACCTGGCCAAACTGGCGGAGTCGGCCAGGGCCAGCGGGCTGGAGGTGCACGTCGAGTCCACTGTGGACGAGCGGCTGCCGCTGCCGGCGGCGGTCGACCTGACGGCGTACCGGATCGCGCAGGAAGCGCTGACCAACGCCGTCAAGCACGCCCCAGGCGGCCGGGTCGACGTCGCCGTCCGCTGCCTCGACGGCGTGCTCGCGGTCGAGGTCCGCAACGACGTCCGCGGCCCGCTCCCCGCCACCGGCGCCGGCACGGGCCTGCTGAACATGCGCGAGCGCGCCGACGCGGTGGGCGGCGAGCTCACCGCGGGCCCGGCGGGCGACGGCTGGCTGGTGCGCGCCGAACTCCCGGTGAGCCCGCTGTGACAACCGGAACTTCGTCCCGGGCCGGGGGCTTCGCCACCCGGACCCCCGAAAGGCTGCGATGACAGTCCGCGTCCTGGTCGCCGACGACCACAGCGCCATCCGGTTCGGCCTCACGACCATCCTCGGCAACGCCGAGGGCATCGAGGTCGTCGGCGAGGCGGCTGATGGCGCCGCCGCCGTCCGGCAGGCGCGGGCGCTGCGGCCGGACGTCACGCTGATGGACGTCCGGATGCCGGGCACCGACGGCATCGCCGCCACCCGGGAACTGGTGTCCGCGGGGCTCACCCAGGTGCTCGTGCTGACCACGTTCGACCTCGACGAGTACGTGCACGGCGCGCTGCGGGCCGGAGCGGCCGGTTTTCTGCTCAAATCGGTCGAAGCGCCCCGGCTGATCGAAGCGGTGAAGCTCGTCGCGGCCGGTGACGGCGTGCTCGCCCCGCAGGTCACGCGGCGGCTGATCACCGCGTTCGCCGCGTCGGCCCCGGACCGGGCGCCCCTCCCGCCCGGCCTCGGCGACCTCACCGACCGCGAACGCGAGGTGCTCGGCTGCCTGGGCGAGGGCCTGTCCAACACCCAGATCGGCACCCGGCTGCACATCGGCGAGGCGACGGTGAAGACGCACGTCTCGCGCGTGCTGGCCAAGCTCGGCCTGCGCTCGCGGGTGCAAGCCGCGATCCTCGCCCAGGAGACCGGCGCCGATCTGCGGAAAGACCCGTGACCTTCTAACTTTCTCCTCATGGGTGAGCGGAGAACGTTGAACGTGGACGAGGTCCTGGACCGCCAGGACTCCGGGGAGCTCAAACGGCGGCTGCGCGGGCGCGACCTGATCGGGTTCGGCGTCGGGATCATCATCGGCACCGGCATCTTCACCTTGGCCGGCGTCGAGGCGAAGACCCACGCGGGGCCGGCGGTGACGCTGTCGTTCGTGCTCGGCGCGGTCGTCGCCGGGCTCGCGGCGCTGTGCTACGCGGAGCTCGCCTCCAGCGTCCCGACGGCGGGAAGCGCTTACACCTACGCCTTCGCCACCCTGGGCGAGGTGTTCGCCTGGATCATCGGCTGGGACCTGCTGCTGGAGTTCGCGCTCGGCGCCGCCGTCGTGTCACGCGGCTGGTCGGGGTACCTGGCGAACCTGCTCGGGCTGTCGCCGGAGTGGTTCGGCGAGGACGCGAAGGTCAACATCGGCGCGGTGCTGATCATCGCCGTGCTGACCGTGGTCGCCGTGCTGGGGATCAAGGAGTCGGCCTGGCTGACCAACCTGCTGGTGTGCGTGAAGGTCGCGGTCTGCGTGCTGGTGCTCGCGGTCGGCCTGTTCTTCGTCAAGGGCGCGAACCTGACGCCGTTCATCCCGCCGGCCAAGGCGCCCGAAGCCGGGTCGACGGTGCTGGAGCAACCGATCGTCCAGGCCGCGCTCGGCCTGGAGCAGTCGGTGTACGGCATCGCCGGCATGATCACCGCGGCCGCCGTGGTCTTCTTCGCCTACACCGGCTTCGAGGCGCTCGCGAACCTCGGCGAGGAGACGCTGAACCCGCGCAAGGACCTGCGCGTCGGCATCCTCGGCGCGCTGGGCGTGTGCGCGCTGCTCTACATCGGCGTCTCGATCGTGCTGACCGGCATGGTCCCGTTCACCGACATCGACACCGGCGCGCCGCTGGCGGACGCGTTCGACCGGGTCGGCCAGCACTGGGTGGGTGCGCTGATCTCGCTCGGCGCGGTCACCGGGCTGACGTCGGTGATGATGGTCGAGCTGGTCACGATCGGGCGGATCGGGTTCGCGATGGGCCGCGACGGCCTGCTGCCGAAGGCGCTCGGCACGGCACACCCGCGCTGGGGCACCCCGCACCGGATGACCATCGGCGGCGCGGCGCTCATCGCCGTCCTGGCCGCGTTCATCCCGATCTCCGAGCTGGCCGACATGGTGAGCATCGGCGCGCTGTCGGCGATGATCATCGTGGCCGTGGCGGTCCCGGTGCTGCGCCGCCGCCGTCCCGACCTGGACCGGCCGTTCCGGGTGCCGTTCTCGCCCGTGGTCCCGGTCCTGGCCGCGCTGGCGTGCCTGTACCTGATGCTGAACCTGAACGTGCTGACGTGGCTGCGGTTCGCCGCGTGGCTGGTGATCGGCCTGGTGATCTACTTCGCCTACGGCCGCCGCCACTCCCGCTTCGCGGTCAGTCCCAAAAGGACGGAGTGAGCCCGGCGCCACCGGCCGCCGCGCGCACCACGCCGGCCTGGCCGGTGTCGACGACCACGAGGACGCCGAGCCCGGCCAGCGCCGCCGTCACCCATTCCACGGGCTGGTCGTGCCGGCCGTCGTCCCCGAGCGACGGATAGGTGTCCACAACGGACAGCAGGGTGCCCTCGGCGCCGATGCGGATGCCCGCCAGGAGCACGAAGTGGCCGCCGGGCGGCCGCCAGCGTGACGTCCACAGTGGAGGGACGCCGGTGTCGAGGTAGTCGAGCAGCGCGCGTTCCGGGGTGTCGTGCGCGCCGAGCTCGGCGCCGTCGATCCGGGCGAGCACCGCGACGCGCGGGACGTCCCACAGCCCGACGAGCAGGTCGAACAGCGCCTCGGTGGTCCACTCGCCGGTCACCGGCACCGCCGCGAGCGTCCCGCGCGACAGCGACTCGACGGCCGCCGCCAGCCGGGAAACCCGGGTGCCGGCCGCGGCCGGATCCTCGACGACGGGCACGGGCAGCCGGAAGTCCCGCCGGCCCGGCTCCCCCGGCGGGTGCACGGCCGGCCCCCGGACGGTGCCGGCGGCCACGGCGACGGCGTCCTGATCCGGCACGTCGAGCCCGGCCGCCCGCAGCGCGGCGAGCCCGCAGAACGCCGCGGCCAGCCCATCCTTCTGGGGCAGCTCCGCCTGGGCGACGGCGGCCAGCCGGGCCCCGCCCGGCAGCCACCGCACCCCGGACAGGTCGAGCTGCCCGCCGTCGATCCCCGAAGTCATCGGTCCCCTCAGTTGCGCCGGAGGTGGCGGCCTGTGGTTCGTTGTGCCGTCCTGACCAGAATAGGGTTCTCGGTGGGGGTGGAGGGGCTGGCAGGGGCTCGGGGCGCGGGTTGGGTGGTCGCAGGGTGGGGGCTTGGTGGGGCTGCTCGCCTTGGGGGCTCTCTGTCGTGAGGCCGCCTGTCGTGGGAGGCCGCCTGTCGTGGGAGGCCGCCTGTCGTGGGAGGCGCCTGTCGTGGGAGCCGCCCGCCACGGGAGCCACCTGCCGTGGGAACCGTCTGCCGCGGGAGCCACCAGCCACGGGAACCACCTGCAGCGGGAACCGCCCGCCACGGGAGCCACCTGCCACGGGAGCCACCAGCCACGGGAACCACCTGCAGCGGGAACCGCCCGCCACGGGAGCCACCTGCCACGGGAACCGTCTGCCACGGGAGCCGTCTGCCGCGGGAACCGCCCGCCGCGGGAGGCTGCCGCTGCAGGACCTGCCCTGCCCGGTAGTGCTGCCGTGGAGTTGGTCGCTGCTGTGTGGTGGGAGCGGGTCTCTCTCCGGCGGTTCCGCCGGCTTGGGTGGGTCTTCTGGCAAGCAGCCTGGTGTCCACCACCCCGAAGCCTGAATTGTCACTACGGCCGGTGGTACCGCGTCAAGGCGGGAAAGATGCCTTGACCCGGCACCACCGTCCGCGTGCTGGCTTCGGATCGGGGTGGTTGGGGGGGTCTGGGTGGGGGCCGGTTGGGTGGTCAGCCTGCCGTTTCAGTCGGGGACGTCCGGACTTTCCAGGTAAACCAGACAAAAGCAAGCCAGCCAAACCTCAGCCCGGCGGCTCCGCCACCTCCGCCGCCCCCGGCTCCCGGCTTCGCAATGCCACCCCCGCCACGACGGCCACCGTCCCCAGGGCCTCGGGCAGCGATGGCACCTGGCCCAGCAACACGAACCCCATCACCCCCGCCGTCACCGGCAGCAATGCCAGCAGCGTTGCGAACCGTGCCTGCCCGACCCTCCTCAACACCACCTGGTCCAGTGCGTACGGCACCACCGTCGACAGCACCCCTACCCCGACTCCCAGGAGCACCAGCCGTGGCGATGACCACACCGGGCCCGTGCCCAGGGCCAGCGGGGACAGGACCACCGTTCCGGCGAAGAACCCGATTGCCAGGCTGTCGATGCCGTCGCCGCCCACCGCCACTCTCTTGCCCAGCAGGATGTAGCCCGCCCAGGCCAGCGCTGCTCCCAACGCGAACGCCACTCCCCAGAAGCTGCCGGCGATGCGGACGTCCGCGATCGCCACCACGCCCGCCGCCACCAGGAGCAGCGCCACCACGTCGCGGACCGTCCGGGAGCCCAACGCCGCGACCACCACCGGGCCCGCGAACTCCATCGCCACCGCCGTGCCCAGGGGCAGGCGGGCGATCGCCTCGTAGAACAGGACGTTCATGCCCGCCGTCACCACGCCGAACACGATTGCCAGCAGGAGGCGGCGGCCCCTCCAGGCCGCTCGGCCCGGGCGGCGCCAGGCCAGCAGGACCACCGCCGCCCCCAGGCAGCGGAGCCAAGCCACCCCGGCGGGGGATGCGTGGCCGAAAAGGTCGACCGCCACCGCCGCTCCGGCGTACATCGAAATTCCGCTGAGAACGAACAAGAGGGGAGCGGGGACCGCGGAAAGCCGTCGGGGTGAAGTCACGGTACTCACCACCCCATGCTGCCTGACCACGGAAAACGTAACTCTCCGGGTAATCGTCTCCTGGAATGCAGGACGGCGTTACGGCATCCGGGGTAAATCGACGTGACTCAGGTCCCACCGGCGCGGGAACACTTGCGAGCCGCGAAACGTCTGGAACAGTGGAAGCACGAACACGCGGAGCCGGAGGCGATCGCCGCCACCGGTAGCAGTCCCGAAGTGGGCGTAGCTGGATCGATGGCACCGGGCGACCGGTGCCGGGACGGAGGGAGACCCCCATGACATCGCCGACGCTCACCCGCCCCGAACTGACCGCCGCCGACCGCTGTGACCGGTGCGGAGCAGCAGCTCAGGTACGAGCCATCCTCAGCACGGGTGGCGAACTGCTCTTCTGCGGGCACCACGCCCGCGAGCACGAGGCCAAGCTCAAGGAACTGTCCGCCGACATCCAGCGGTAACAACCCAGACGCGAAAGGCGGCCGGTGCGCACAGGCACCGGCCGCCTTTCTGCATCTCCGGCGACTTTCTGCATCTTGCAGATTGCGTGGCTGAAATCACGGTTCGACTACCGCTAGCAGTGATTTCGGACACGGAACCGGACAGAAAATCAGACAGAATCCAGGACGACTTCGAACGCGACTTCCGCGGCCCCGAGCAGCTTCCCGTCGCCCCCGAGGGCCGAGCTGACGATCCGCGTGCCGCCCACCGCCCGGCTCACCAGGCTGCGGCGGCGCACCTCGGCGCCGACGTGCCGCAGCACCGCCTCCGGCAGCACCGTCAGCAGGTCACCCAGGATGACCAGCTGCGGCCCCAGCAGGTTGACGACGTTGATCAGCCCCAGCGTCAGCCACTCGGCGAACTCCGCAAGCCGCGACATCGCCTTCTCCGGGGCGCGGCCCAGCTCCCGCAGCTCGAACAGGATCGCCCCGCGCGGGGTCTCTTCGGGCAGCCCGAGCGCCCGGCACAGGGCCGCCTCGCCGACCTCGGTCTCCCAGCAGCCGCTGCTGCCGCAGTAGCAGGGCCGCCCGTCCGGCCGGATGACCATGTGCCCGATCTCGCCGACGTACCCCGAGCCGCCGCGCAGGGCCGAGCCCTCCGCGATCACGCCGCCGCCGACGCCGACGTCCGCCGAGATGTACACCACGTCGGACGCGCCGCGGGCCGCCCCGCGCAGGTGCTCGGCGACCGCGCCGAACTCGGCGTCGTTGCCGACCAGGATCGGGATCTGCAGCACGCCGCCGAGCCGATCGCCGAGCGCGACGTCGGTCCAGCGCAGGTTCGGGGCCTCGTGCACGTGCCCGTCCGCCCGCCGGACGACGCCGGGTACCGACACCCCGGCCGCCACCGGGGTCACGTCGAGGTCGCCGGCCAGGATGGCCGTCGACTCGATGACGTGGGTGATGACCTCTTCGGGCTGCCCCATCCGACCGCGCAGGTTCCAGCTGTTGCGGCCCAGGATCTGCCCGCCCAGCCCGACCAGGGCGATCGCGACGTGCTCGACCTGCAGGTCGACCGCGAGCACGACCGCCGCGTGCGGCTGGGGCAGGACCAGGAGCGAGGGGCGGCCCGCCCCTCGTCCCGGCCTCGGCACCTTCTCCTCGACGACACCGGCTTCGGCGAGCCCGTCGACGAGGGTCTTGATCGTGCTCCGGTTGAGCCCCAGCTCGGCGGCCAGGGTCGCCCGGGTGCTCGGCCCGCCGACGTGCAGCAGGCGGAGCAGTGTCGTGCGGTTGTGCCGGCGCACCTCGTCCGGTCGAGCAACGGGCGTGCTGGTCACGGGCTTGATCATCCCATGCTGGTTCAGCGCGCCGACGCAGCCGCGCGGCGCCGGGACAGCGCGTCGACCGTGGCGGCGAGGAGCAGGACCAGACCGGTGATGATGTTGACCACCGCGGCCGGCTGCTTGAGCAGGCCAAGGCCGTTGATGACCACGGCGATCACGAGCCCGCCGACCACGGCGTCGGACACGCGGCCCTTGCCACCGAACAGCGACGTGCCGCCGATGACGGCCGAACCGACCGCGAACAGCAGCGTGTTGAGGCCACCGGACTGCGGGCTGACCGAGCCGACCTTCGACGCGGCGACGATGCCGCCGATGGCCGCGATCGCCGAGCCGATGACGAACACGCTCGCCCGGATCTTCGGCACGTCGATACCGGCGCGGCGGGCGGCTTCCTTGTTGCCGCCGACCGCGTAGACGTACCGGCCGTACCGGGTCCGGTTGAGCACGTAGGTCCCGGCCACCAGCAGCACCAGCATGATCGGGATGACGTACGGGACGCCCTCGATCGTGACGACCGCCTTGTTCGGCGAGCGGTTGATCGTCAGCAGCCAGGTGCCGATCGCCGACAGTACGACGAGCGCGCCGACCTTGACCATCACCAGCGCCGTCGGCTGGACGACCAGGCCGCGCTGGAGCCGCTTGAAGTGGCTGGTCAGCGTGATCACCGCGAACCCGCCGGCCGCGACGAGGAAGAAGATCCAGCTGCCCAGGATGTTCAGGTTGCCGTTGGCGATCTTGTACAGGATGTCCGAATTGCTGATGCCGATCGTGCCGCCCTCACCGATGAACTGCAGCAGGACGCCTTGCCACACGATGAACAGCGCCAGCGTCACGACGAAGGACGGCATGCCGATCTTCGACACGAGGAACCCGGTGATGCAGCCGATCGCAGTACCGACGCAGATGGCCAGCAGGATCTCGAGCCAGGCGTTGGCCGGGACGCCGATCGCGACGAGCAGCAGGCCGATCAGCGACAGGGCGGCACCCGCCCAGATCCGCTGGTAGGCCGACAGGAGCATGGCCAGGGCGAGCACCCCGATGAACGTGATGAACACGCCGGTGCCCATGTTGCCCAGCAGGTTCCCGTTCTGGACGTAGTGCAGGGCCATCACGGACGCGGCGACACCGGAGGCCACACCGGCCGCGAGGTCGATCTCGCCGAGCAGCAGCACGAACACGATGCCCATCGCGATGATGATGACGCCCGCGCCCTGCGGGAACACGTTGGCGATGTTGGCCAGCGTGAAGAAGTTGTCCGACAGCGCGCTGAACAGGATCACCAGCACGAGCAGGCCGAACAGCGACGGCAGCGCGCCGAGCTCACCGGCCCGCAGGCGGGCGAAGTAGTCGCGGACAGCCTCGCCGGTTGACATCGATGTCGTGTCGATGCCGAAGTCGGAGATCGCCCCGGTGGGGGCCTGGGTCTGCGCGAGCGCGTCGGCGGGGGTGCCGACCTCGTGCTTGGCAGGGGTTTCAGTCATTTCCGGTTCTTTCTTCCCGCTCACAGGACCACGGCTTCGGGCCGGGCCAGGCCGAGGTCACCGGAGCGACCGGCGGTGATCAGTTCCACGACCTGGCCGTGGGTGACGTCCTTCGTGTGCACCTCGGCGACGAGCCGGCCGAGGTAGAGCACGGCGATGCGGTCGGCGACCTCGAACACGTCGGCCATGTTGTGGCTGATCA
This sequence comes from Amycolatopsis sp. NPDC004772, assembly GCF_053601215.1. Lineage (NCBI taxonomy): Bacteria > Bacillati > Actinomycetota > Actinomycetes > Pseudonocardiales > Pseudonocardiaceae > Amycolatopsis > Amycolatopsis sp. NPDC004772. Next base: position 19,823 of record NZ_JBSGBK010000050.1, on the reverse strand, counting down.
GCACGACCCCCAGGCCCTGCTCGGCCAGCCGGCGGACCAGGTCGAGCACCTGCCGGGTCTGCGCGACACCGAGGGCGGCGGTCGGCTCGTCGAGCACGACGACCTTGCTGTTCCACAGCACCGACTTCGCGATGGCGACGGTCTGCCGCTGGCCACCGGACAGCGAGGAGACCGGCGTGCGGACCGACTTCACGGTCCGGACCGACAGGGAGGCCAGCGTCTCGCGGGCGGCCTTCTCCATGCTGGCTTCGTCGAGCTTCCAGGAACTGCCGCGCTCGCGGCCGAGGAACATGTTCTGGACGATGTCGAGGTTGTCGGCGAGCGCGAGGTCCTGGTAGACGACCTCGATGCCGAGCTCGGCCGCGTCCTTCGGGCCGCGGATGTGGGCGTCCTGCCCGTTGAACCGCACGGCCCCCGAGTCGTACGGGTGGATGCCGGCGATGCACTTGACGAGGGTCGACTTGCCGGCACCGTTGTCGCCGACCAGTGCGGTCACTTCGCCTGCACGCACGTCGAAGTCCACGTCGTGGAGGACGTGGACCGGGCCGAAGCTCTTGTTCAGGCCCTTGATCTCGAGAATGGGCTCACTCATGGATGGGCTTTCTCCTGGGTGGGGACCGGGCCGGGACGCGCCGTCGGGGTGCGCGTCCCGGCCCGGCTGTTCATGGGGTACTACCGGGGCTCAGGAGATGCCGAGCGAGGTGCACTTGGCGGCGAGGTCGCCACCGCAGATCTCGCTCGCCTTCACGTAGCCCTGCGTCACGACCGTCTTGATGTCCTTCGCGAGGATCGTCGTCGGCGTCAGCAGCACGGACTTGATGTCGCGGTTGTTCTTCGGGTCGTGCAGCTTGCCGGTCGCGATGGCGTCGGCCGCGGCCTTGTCGCCCTTGGCCAGCGCGGCGGCCAGCTTGGCGCTCGCCTCCGCCTCTTCCTTGATCGGCTTGAAGACGGTCATGTACTGCTCGCCGCGCATGACCGCCATGAGGCCGTCCGCGGTGGCGTCCTGGCCGGTGACCGGGATCTTGCCGTTGAGGCCGTTCTTCTTGAGGATGGTGATGACCGCGCCCGCCAGGCCGTCGTTCGCCGCGACGACGCCGTCGACCTTGCCGCCGTTGGCCTGGAAGATCTGCTCGAACGTCGTGCCGCCGAGCTGGTTGTCCCAGTCGTTGATCGGCTGCTTCTGGATCCGCTTGAGCTTGCCGGAGGAGAACAGCGGCTCGAGGACGGAGTCCTGGCCGTTGGTGAACAGCGTGGCGTTGTTGTCGGTCGGGGCGCCCTCGATCTGGACGACACCCGCGCCGGCCTTGTCCTTCAGCGCGTCCGCCATGGCCTGGCCCTGGAGCTGGCCGACCTTCTCGTTGTCGAACGAGACGTAGTACTCGGCGCTGCCGCCGAGGCTCGGCCGGTCGTAGTTGATGACCGGGATGCCCGCGGTCTTCGCCTTGGCCTCGACCGCGGCACCGACGGCCGGGTCGGACGGAGCGATGATCAGGACCTTGACGCCGGAGCTGATGAAGCCGTCGGCCAGGGTGGAGAACTTCTGGGCGTCGCCCTGGGCGTTCTGGACGTCCGCCTCGAAGCCCTGCGCCGAGAGAGCGGCCTGCAGCATCGGCTTGTCGAAAGCTTCCCAGCGGGCCGAGCTGGCGGTCTCCGGCAGGATGACGCCGACCTTGCCGCTGGCACCGCCACCGGCGGCCGGGGCGGACGAGGAAGCGGAGTTGCTCCCCGTGCCCCCGCTGTTCGAACTGTTGGTACCGCAGGCGGTCAGCACCAGGCCGGCGCTCACCGTCGCGGCGAGGAGGGTAAGGGTTCTGCTGCGCATCCTCGTTCCTTCCGGATCCAAGCATTGGTGACGAGTGGCCGTCGGCGTGTGCTTCGGGCCAGCGAGGCGGCGATCCGGGGAGGCCCGGCGCACCGTCGCGCATATGTTGTGGGCGACAACATATGCCGCTGAGCGGCTGCGGGGAAGATAGCTGGATCGATTAAATGACACCAATTGGACACGGTTCGGCAACACGGGCTGAACCTCGCCCGGAAAGAGTAGATCCGCTGACGATGTGATCGCCAGCACTCACGGTTAGTTACATCGAGGTTTCATCGACCCGTGACGTTGGGCCGGTCGTGTGCACCGAGCGCAACCCGTGGCGAATCCACGGGGTGGCGGCGGGATCGGTCGCCGACTTGCGAACTTCGGGCCAAGAGGTGCCCGAACGGCCATTCCGCGGGGAACGGACGGGCGGCCCCTGGGTGACAGCGTGATACGCAGCGTCACAAGCCCGGCGGTGCGGTGATCGCGCCGCCCCGGGGACGGACGGTGATCGCCGGAACTTCAGCCTCCCGGGCGACAGCGCGCCGCCCGAGGCCTCACCAGGACCGCAGTGTCACGATCCGTTCTTCGAGCTGCTCGACGGTCGCCATCGCCGTCACCGGGCCGCCGCACACCCGCCGCAGCTCGTTGTGGATCGCGCCGTGCGGCTTCTTCGTGCGGTGGTGGTACATGCCCACCAGCGCGTTCAGCTCCTTGCGCAACGCGCCGAGCCGCTCGCTGACCGACTGGGGCCGGGCCGCCGGCGGCGGGGCCTCCTCCTTGGCCGGCTTGCGGCGCTTCTCGTCCGCGATCTGCTCTTCCTGCCGCTTCCGCAGCAGCGCGCGGACCTGATCCGGCTCCAGCAGCCCCGGCAGGCCCAGGTACTCCTGCTCCTCGTCCGAGCCCGAGAACACCGCCGTGCCGAACGAGTTGCCGTCGTAGATGACCTGGTCGAGCTCGGCCGAGGCGCCCAGCGACGTGAACGCCTTCTCCTCCTCGCCCGGCTCGTCCTCGGTGCGGTTGGCCTGGGCCAGGAGCTCGTCCTCCCAGCCCTCCTTCTCGCGGTGCGGCTTGCCGAGGACGTGGTCGCGCTGGGCCTCCAGCTCGCTGGCCAGCTCCAGCAGCACCGGCACCGACGGCAGGAACACGCTCGCCGTCTCGCCCTTCTTCCGCGCTCGCACGTACCGGCCGATCGCCTGGGCGAAGAACAGCGGTGTCGACGCGCTCGTCGCGTACACGCCCACCGCCAGCCGCGGGACGTCGACGCCTTCGGAGACCATCCGGACCGCCACGATCCAGCGCTCGTTCGTCTCGGAGAACTCCTTGATCCGGCCCGAGGCCTTCGGGTCGTCCGAGAGCACGAGCGTCGGCATCTCCCCCGAGATGCGCTCCAGGATCTTCGCGTACGCCCGCGCCGACTCCTGATCCGTCGCGATGACCAGGCCGCCCGCGTCCGGCACGCTCTGGCGGACCTGCGACAGCCGCGTATCGGCCGCCTGCAGCACCGCCGGGATCCACTCGCCCGCCGGGTCGAGCGCCGTGCGCCACGCCCGGGCGTTCTGCTCCGCCGTCAGCGGCTCGCCGAGCCGCGCGGTGAACTCCTCCCCCGCGCTGGTGCGCCAGGAGGCCTCGCCCGAGTACGCCAGGAAGACGACCGGCCGGACCACGCCGTCGGCCAGCGCGTCCGCGTACCCATACGCGTGGTCGGCCTTGCTGCGCTGGAAGCCGCCCGCATCCGGCTCGTAGGTGACGAACGGGATGGCCGAGTCGTCGGACCGGAACGGCGTCCCGGTCAGCGACAGGCGCCGCACCGCCGGGGTGAACGCCTCGCGGATCGCGTCACCCCAGCTCTTCGCGTCGCCACCGTGGTGGATCTCGTCGAGGATGACCAGCGTCTTGCGGTTCTCCGTGCGCACCCGGTGCAGCGTCGGGTGCGCCGCGACCTGCGCGTACGTCAGCGCGACCCCGTTGTAGTCCGACGACGTGACGCCGGTGCCGTTGCGGAAGTTCGAGTCGATGGCGATGCCGGCGGCCGCGGCCGAGGCCGCCCACTGGTGCTTGAGGTGCTCGGTCGGCGTGACGATGGTGATCGCCTCGACCGTGCGATCGCTCAGCAGCTCCGCGGCGATCCGCAGGCCGAACACCGTCTTGCCGGCGCCGGGCGTCGCCACCGCGAGGAAGTCCTTCGGCTTCCGCGTCAGGTACTTGGTGAGCGCCCGCCGCTGCCACGCCCGCAGCGGGCGCGCGGTCGAGTCCTTCTCCGCGGGAGGCGCCCCGAGCTGCGTCTCCGTCATGCCGGTCCTCCCCCTCGCTCATGCCGTTGACGTGCGAAAACCCTCACTGTGGTACCGACTGCGGTGTCGGAGACTTCGGTGAGGGCACTGGAGCGAGTCTACCGGCCGGGTCCGACAGTTCCGGGCACCGGCACGGGTGATGTCCCCCGACACGCCCGGCCGCAGGGGGTGTGACGAGCCAAATCAGCACGGATGGACCATGCTGGACACGTCATGGGTGAGGTGCAGCCGTCCGGAGCGACGAAGGTGGCCCGCAAGGGGCCGTGGCGCCTGCTCACGCGCACGTTCGCCAAGGCCTGGGAGGGCAACATCTTCTCCGAGGCCGCCGAGGCGGCCTTCTGGCAGACGCTGTCGCTGCCCCCGCTCCTGCTCGGCCTGCTCGGTTCGCTCGGGTTCGTCGGCGAGTGGTTCGGCGCCGGCGTCGTCACCGCCGTGCACGACCGCATCATCGGCTTCTGCCGGACGGTCTTCAGCACGAACGCCGTCCAGGACATCATCGAACCGACCGTGAACAGCATCCTCACCGTCGGCAAGGGCGAGATCGTCTCGGTCGGCTTCCTGATCTCGCTGTGGGCCGGTTCGTCGGCGATGTCGTCGTTCGTCGACGCGATCACCGTCGCGCACGACCAGTACGGCGTCCGCAACGACGTCTGGCAGCGGATCTTCGCGCTCCTGCTGTACCTGTGCGGCCTGGTGATCCTGGTCGTCGGGCTGCCGCTGCTGGCGATCGGCCCCGACCTGCTGCCGGAGTTCTTCCCGCTGGCCTGGCGCCCGACCGTGACGTCGTGGGTGAGCGCGCTCTACTTCCCCACCCTCGGCGTGATGATCACCCTCGCGCTGACCACGCTGTACAAGCTCGCGCTGCCGCGGAAACTGCCGTGGCACCGCGGGCTGCCCGGCGCGGTCCTCGCCATGGTCGTGTTCCTGCTGTCCTCGGTCGGCCTGCGCGTCTACCTGAACTGGATCACCAAGACCGGCTACACCTACGGCGCCCTGGCCGCGCCGATCGCCTTCCTGCTGCTGATGTTCTTCATCGGGCTGGCCGTGGTCGGCGGCGCGTACTTCAACAGCGCGATCCAGGAGCTGTGGCCGGCGAAGGCGACCCGGCGGCAGCGGCGCAAGTGGCGGCGGCTGGAGATGGAACGCGCCTCCGAGCGGCTGCGCTCGGAGGACGGCCGCAAGCTGTGGGACCGCACGACCACACCGCTGAAGCGCCCGCGCGCCGAAGACGTCGCCACCAACGGCAGCGAACCCGAGCCGTCCGAAGAGGACACCTCCTCACCCAGCGCGCCCGAACCGGCACCCAGCGCTGCTCAGGGTCCGGTCTCCTCCCCAGGAACGACCCGGAATCCACCCCCAGACTGAGTCGCTCCTCAGGTCGGACATGGGACGCTTCCTCCGTCACTGACGCAGACGTCGGTCGTCGCGTCGTTCCCGAGGGGGTTTTCCACGTCATGTCCGTGCTGGCCAGACTGAGCCTGCGCAACCGGAGCCTGATCGGCCTGCTCGCGCTGGTCGTCGTCGGCTTCGGTGCCTTCGCGCTGCCGCAGCTCAAGCAGCAGCTCTTCCCGTCCCTGCAGTTCCCGCAGGCGCAGATCGTCACCGCGTACCCGGGTGCGTCGCCGGACGCGGTCGACCGGCAGGTCTCCGAGCCCCTCGAAGGCGGGCTCCAGGGGCTGAAGGGCCTCGAGCAGGTCACTTCGACGTCGTCGGACGGCGTCTCGCGGGTCGTCGCGCAGTTCGAGTTCGGCACCGACATCGACGCCGCCGTCTCGCAGATCCAGCAGGTGGTGAACCAGATCCGGCCGCGGCTGCCGCAGAACAGCGAGCCCGCCGTGTCCGCGGGCAGCACCGACGACCTGCCGGTCGTGCTGGTCGCCGCGGGCACCACCGGGGACCCGCAGGCCCTCGCGCCCGCGCTGACCGACCAGGTCGCGCCGGAGCTGCGGAAGATCGACGGTGTCCGCACGGTCACCGTCACCGGCGTGCAGCAGCCGCGCGTGACGATCACGCTCGACTACGCGAAGCTCGCGGCGGCCGGGGTCGATCCGGCGTCGATCGCGACCACGCTGCAGACGGCCGGGGCCGCGGTGCCGGCCGGGACGCTGACCGAGAACGGCAAGACGCTGTCGGTCCAGATCGGCGGCGGTCAGACCACTGTGGACACGATCCGCAACCTCTACCTCACGCCGGGCGCGGCGGCGGGAGCCGGCCGCACGCCGGCGCGCGGGCCGGTGAAGCTCGGTGACGTCGCCGACGTCCAGGCCGGGTTCGCGCCGCCGACGTCGATCACGCGCACCAACGGCAAGCCCAGCCTCGGCCTCTCGGTCACCATGGTGGAGAACGGGAACGCCGTCGCCATCTCCGACGCCGTCCGCGACAAGCTGCCGGACCTGGCGAAGAAGACCGGCGCCGAGATGAGCGTCGTGTTCGACCAGGGCACCCCGGTGAAGGACGCGATCAGCGGCCTGACCACCGAAGGCCTGCTGGGCCTGGCCTTCGCGGTCGTCGTCATCCTGCTGTTCCTGCTGTCGGTGCGCTCGACGCTGGTGACCGCGGTGTCGATCCCACTGTCGGTGGTCGTCGCGCTGCTGGCGCTGTGGACCGGCGACCTGTCGCTCAACCTGCTCACCCTCGGCGCGCTGACCATCGCGATCGGCCGGGTGGTCGACGACTCGATCGTCGTGCTGGAGAACATCAAACGGCACCTGGCCTACGGCGAGGAGAAGGACCGCGCGGTGCTCGACGGCGTCCGCGAGGTGGCCGGCGCGGTGACGTCGTCCACGCTGACGACGGTCGCGGTGTTCCTGCCGATCGCGTTCGTCGGCGGGTTCGTCGGCGAGCTCTTCTCGCCCTTCGCGATCACCGTGACGGTGGCGCTGCTGGCGTCGCTGCTCGTCTCGCTGACCGTGGTTCCCGTGCTGGCGTACTGGTTCCTGAAGCGGCCCGCGGTCCCGGCGGACGCTCTCGAGGCCGAACGCGCTCGCGAAGCCGCCGTCGAGAAGGAGCGCCGCAGCATCCTGCAGCGCGCGTACCTGCCGGTGATCCGGTTCGCGACCCGGCGGCGGCTGACCGTCGTGCTGCTGGCCCTGCTGATCTTCGCGGGCACGGTGGGGCTCGCGACGCGGCTGAACACGAACTTCCTCGACCAGTCCGGCGGCACCACGCTGAACATGACGCAGAAGCTGCCCGCCGGCACCAGCGTCGAGGCGAAGGAGAAGGCGGCCACGGCCGTCGAACAGGCTCTCGCGGCCGAGCCCGCGGTGCAGACCTACCAGGTCAGCATCGGCGGCGGCGGGGCGTTCGGCTTCGGCGGCGGGACCAACACGAGCATCTCGGTCACCGTGGCCAAGGACACCGACCTCGACGCGCTGTCGGACCGGCTGCGGTCGAACCTGACGTCGCGGCCCGAGCTGGGCGAGATCAAGATCGGCGCGGACGCGTCCGGGTTCAACTCCGACCAGGTCTCGGTGACGGTGACCGCGCCGTCGGAGGCCGCGCTGAAGCCGGCGTCCGACCAGGTGGTGCAGGCGCTGCGCGGGGTGTCCGGGCTGAGCGAGGTGTCGAGCGACCTGAGCGTCGGTTCGCCGCGGGTGCAGGTCGAGGTGGACGACGCCGCGGCCGCCGCGCGCGGGCTGTCGGCGAGCACCATCGGGCAGATCGCCAACCAGGCGATCGCCGGGCGCACGGTGACGCAGCTGCCGGTCGGCGGGCAGCGCACGGACATCGTGCTGCGCGCCGGCACGGCTCCGGTGACGGTCGACCAGGTGCGCGGGCTGCCGATCCCGGGCCCGGGCGGCGTCGTCCGGCTGGACGAGGTGGCTCGCGTGTCCACAGTGGACGGCCCGGCGTCGGTGCACCGCACCGGCGGCGACCTGAGCACCACGGTGACCGCGAAGAACACCGGTGACGACCTGACGAAGACGACGGCGGACATCAAGTCCAAGCTGGACGGTCTGACGTTTACCGGCGGGGCGGCGTACTCGCTCGGCGGCGTCAGCCAGGACCAGCAGGAGGCGTTCTCGAACCTGTTCCTGGCCCTGCTGGCGGCCATCGCGATCGTGTTCCTGATCATGGTGGCGACGTTCCGGAGCCTGATCCAGCCGCTGATCCTGCTCGTGTCGATCCCGTTCGCGGCGACCGGCGCGATCGGGCTGCTGCTGGCCACGGGTACCGCGCTCGGCCTGCCGGCCCTGATCGGGATGCTGATGCTGGTCGGCATCGTCGTCACCAACGCGATCGTGCTGATCGACCTGATCAACCAGTACCGGGCGGAGGGGATGAGCGTCGCGGACGCGGTCACCGAAGGCGGCCGTCGCCGCCTGCGCCCGATCCTGATGACCGCGGCGGCGACCATCTTCGCCCTGGTCCCGATGGCGCTGGGCATCACCGGCCAGGGCGGGTTCATCGGCCAGCCCCTGGCGATCGTGGTGATCGGCGGCCTGGTCAGTTCCACCCTGCTGACCCTCGTCCTGGTCCCGACCCTCTACACGATGGTCGAGACCCGCAAGGAACGCCGACGCGCCCGCCGCAACGCCAAGCTAACCCCGGCCCAGGCCCCCGAATCGGAGTCCTTGAACCCGGAACTCGCGTGATCCAAGCCGTAACTCACGTGATCTGAGCCGGAACTCGCGTGATTGGGGCCGTAACTCGCGAGTTACGGCCCCAATCACGCGAATGACGGGCCTGATCACGTGGGTGACGGGCCGGATCACGTGGGTGACGGGTTACTGGCGGAAGCGGTAGGTCTTGCTGTCCCAGAGGATGCAGATGCTCGGGGCCATGACCACCACGCGGAGCGTGTTGTCGCGCTCGTCGAAGTCGATGCCTTCGACCTCGAACGAGCCCGAGCAGCCGCTGCGGAGCGGGAGCTGGCCGAGCGAGGTGACGTGGGCGGTGACGTCCGAGCCGTTCGGGACCGAAGCCAGGTCGACCTGGAGGAGCGGCTTCGTGGTGCCGAAGAGGCTGCCGTCCGGGTCGTCGGACGCGCAGAGCAGGCGGGTTGCGGTCTGGAAGTCGCAGCCCTGGACGTCGCGGACCGCGTGGTCCAGGCGGATCGTGCCGGCCATCGGCAGGTTCTGCGCCGGGTTCGTGGCCACCACCCCCGGCATCGGGTGCACCAGGAGCCGGGTCATCGTGCCCCACTCCCCCGCCACCAGCCAGCGCGCGTCGGGCGACACCGCGGCGAAGGAGTTGTTGTTCGCTTCCCACGACTCGAGGGCGTGCTTGTAGTCGGCCCACGAGCCGTCCGGGGCCTGGACGCGGAACAGCTTCGCGCCGCGGTCGTCACGCTGGTAGGGCTCGACGTACCAGCCCTGGGCCGAGCCCGGGTCGCCGACGTGGTTCCAGCCCTGGGCGTTCAGGTCGGCCGGGATGGTGCCGATCCCGGTGTAGCGGATCGTCGTCCCCGAGGGACGCACGATCGTCGCGAGGCCCTGGCTCTCGTCGAGGGCCCGGGCGTTGTCGGAGCCGACCTCCGTCCAGCCCGTGACGGCCTGGGCCAGCGCCGGCGAAACCACGGCGAGCAAGGCGGCGAGGGTGAGCACGATCCCGGTTCTGCGCATGTGCGACTCCGGTCGGTGAGAGGAACCTGGCCCGCTGGATCTACCAGGACTTCCCCACCCCGCACACCCGCCGAATGAAGGTTTTTCACGTTTGTTCGACGATTTGTCTCATTCCGGACAGCAGAAGACCCCGGCGGGTGCACCCCGCCGGGGACCTCGCGCCGGGATCAGTTCCCCGGACGGAGACTGTCGTAGATCTCCTTGCAGGCCGGGCAGACCGGCGACCCGGGCTTCGGCGACTTCGTCACCGGGAAGACCTCGCCGCACAGCGCCACCACGTGAGTGCCCATGACCGCGCTCTCGGCGATCTTGTTCTTCTTCACGTAGTGGAACATCTTCGGCGAGTCGTCGTCGGTGGTGTCCGTGCCCTCGGGCGTGGTTTCCGGCTTCGTCAGCGTCTCGGTGCTCACCCGGCCATTGTGCCCGAGTCCCCGCGCGAAAGGTCTCCGGCCTGGCAGGATCCCCGGCATGTTCCAGAAGGTGCTCGCGACGTTCGGCTCGGGCGGGGCGAAGATCGACGCCCGCCTGCTCGACCGCACCGCCGCCCCCGGCCGGCCGCTCCACGGTGAAGTCCTGCTGCTCGGCGGCGAAGTCGACCAGGAGATCAAGGGGCTCGCGGTGACGCTGCTGGCCCGCGTCCAGGCCCCCGGCGGCAAGACCGAAGACCTCCCCTTCGGCACCCAGCAGCTGGTCGGCAGCGAGGTCATCCGGGCCGGCCAGCAGGTCCGCGTGCCGTTCGAGGTGCCGCTGCCCTGGGAAACGCCGGTGACCAGCGTCTACGCCAAGCCGCTGACCGGCATGGCGGTCGGCGTCCGGGCCGAGCTCGACCTCGCCGCCGCGGTCAGCGACCCCTTCGACGCCGACGCCGTCGCCGTCGAGCCGCTTCCGGCGCAGAAGCGGATCCTCGACGCGCTGAGCCGGCTCGGCTTCACCTTCCGCGAAGCCGTCCTCGAACCGGGCCGGGTCGACGGCGCCCGCCAGCAGCTGCCGTTCTTCCAGGAGATCCGCTTCACGCCCTCGCCGCGCTTCGCGACCATCTTCTCCCAGGTCGCGGTCACCTTCCTGACCTCGGCCGAGCGCACCGACGTCGTGCTCGAGGTCACCAAGCGGGTCCGGGTGAGCAAGACCGGCGGGTTCGGCGGCCGCGGCCAGGACTTCCTCGGGATGTTCACCATGAAGCCGGACGTGAACTGGGAGAAGCAGCTCGAAGACTGGCTCGACCAGGTCGCCCGGCCGCGCGGCATCTTCGACTGATGCGCTGGTCCGAAGCGGTCGCCACGCTCGGCGGCACGTCCGACGCCTGGCCACGGCTCGAAGCGCGCTACGCCGAGCCACACCGCCGCTACCACACGCTCACGCACGCGGCCGCCGTCGCGCGCGACTCCGCCTCGCTCGCCGAAGGACTCGACGAGACCGAACGTGCCATCGTCGCCGTCGCGGCCTGGACGCACGACGTCGTGTACGACGCGAAGCCCGGCGAAGACGAACGCGCGAGCGCTGCCTGGGCGCGCGAAGCCCTGGAGGGAGTCGCCGAAGCGCACGTCGAGCGGGTCGAGGGCCTGATCCTCGCCACGATCGGGCACGACGCCCCGCCGGACGACCTCCTGGCCACCGCCCTCCTCGACGCCGACCTCGCCGTCCTCGGCGCGCCCGAAGACCAGTACGCGGCGTACGCCCGCGGAGTGCGCGAGGAGTACGCGAAGTACCCCGACGACGTCTGGCGCGAAGGCCGCATCGCCGTCCTGGAGCGCCTGCTCGGGCGCGAGCTCTACCGCAGCGAAACCGCGCGGGCACGCTGGGCGAGCGCCGCCGAAAGGAACCTGACCGCCGAGCTGACCCACTGGCGCGGCGAGCGGACCGATCACCGATGATGGTCCCTCGTGACTACCGCACTCTCGCTGCACGAAGAGGTCGCCTCGGCGCTGCGTGACGGGCACCCCGTCGTCGCGCTGGAGAGCACCATCCTGTCCCACGGCCTCCCCGCCGGCCGCAACCTCGACGTCGCCCGCCGCCTCGAAGGCGTGGTCCGCGACGGCGGCGCCGTCCCGGCCACGATCGCGGTGCTCGACGGCCGGGTCGTCGTCGGCCTGTCCCCCGCCGAGCTCGAGCGCGTCTGCGCGCCGGACGCCGGCTTGGACAAGCTCTCGCTGCGCGACCTCGGCCCGGCTGTGGGCCTCGGCCGCTCGGGCGCGACGACCGTGGCGAGCACGTCGGCGCTGGCCGCGGCGGCCGGCATCGGGATGTTCGCCACCGGCGGGCTCGGCGGCGTGCACGTCGGTGCCGCGCAGTCGTGGGACGTCTCGGCGGACCTCGGCGTGCTGGCGAAGGTGCCGACCGTGGTCGTCTGCTCCGGCGTGAAGTCGGTGCTCGACATCCCGGCCACCCTGGAGGTGCTGGAGACGAACTCGGTGCCGGTGCTGGGCTACCGCACGAGCGACTTCCCGGCGTTCTACCTGCGCTCGTCGGGCCACCAGGTCGGCTGGCGGGTCGACGACCCGAAGCAGGCCGCCGCCGTGATCGACGCGCACCGCGCGTACGCGGCTTCCGGTGTGCTGCTGGCGAATCCGATCCCCGAAGCGTCCGAAATGGACAAGGAGCTGCACGACCGGCTGCTCGCCGAGGGTCTCGCGCTCGTCGAGGACCAGGGCGTGCACGGCGCCGACGTCACGCCGGTGCTGCTGGAGCACTTCCACACCGCCAGCGGCGGCGTGAGCATCGACGCGAACGAAGCGCTGGTGCTGAACAATGCCAAGCTGGCCACCGAAGTCGCGGTGGCGCTGGCATGAACGAGCTGGCGAGTGAATCGTCTGACACCGGCGGGATCGTGGTGGTCGGCGACGCGGCCCTGGACGTGATCGCCCGGCACGACAAGCCGTTGCCGCACGGCGGCGACGCGCGCGCGAAGATCCGGTTCACCGGCGGCGGGTCGGGCGCCAACACGGCGCTGTGGCTGCGGCACCTCGGCGCGGAGACGACGCTGCTCGCGCGGATCGGCGACGACCCGGGTGGCCGGCTCATCCGGGCCGAGCTGGAGGCGGCGGGCGTGCGGTGCGCGTTCGCCGTCGACCCCGAGGCGCCCACCTGCTGCGTCGTGGTCATGGTCGACGGGTCCGGGCAGCGCAGCATGCTGGCCGACCGCGGCGCGAACCAGCGCTTCGCGCCCGGAGACGTCACGCCCGAGGCGCTCGAAGGGGCGCGTCACCTGCACCTTTCCGGGTACGTGCTGCTCGACCCGCCGTCGCGCGCGGCCGGGCTCGCGGCGCTGGCGGCGGCGAAGGAGGCCGGGCTGACCACGTCGGTCGACCCCCAGGCCGCCGCGCACATCACCGACCCGGCCGCGTTCCTGGCCGACGTCCGGGGGGTCGACCTGCTGCTGCCGAACACCGAGGAGCTGGTCGCGCTGACCGGTTCGGCCGACCCGGTGTCGGCGAAGGAGCTGCTCGGCGCGGTCGGCGCGGTGGTGGTCACCGCCGGGCTGGACGGAGCCAGCTGGGTCGACGCCGACGGCGTCACGAGCGTGCCGGCGGTCGAGGCGGAGTGCCTCGATTCGACCGGCGCGGGCGACGCCTTCGACGCGGGCGTGCTCACCGGCTGGCTGGCCGGGGAGTCCACTGTGGACGTCCTGCGGCACGGCACGCGGCTGGGCGCGCTGGCCGTCGGGAAGGTCGGCCCGCAGCCCGGGTAGGACGTGTCCGGCATCGCCGCGGTCCAGGCGATCACGGCGTGCCGGGAAGGAGCGGCTCCCGGTGTCAGGTGTCCGTCCCGCCGCCCTGCGCCCGGTTCCGCTTCCACTGCGACCACAGCACGTCGCCGAAGTTCTGCCACTTTTCGAATCGCTCGTCCGGGCTCGCCGCGGCCGAGGGGTCGAACGTGCCGATGCGGGCCGCCGGGCCGTCGGTCCGCGGCGGGACGGCGGCCTGGCGCTGGAGTTCGTCCCGGAACTCCACCCAGATCTTCTTGGCCGCCACCTTCATGTCGTTCTCCACGCCGTCGAACGCCCGCCACACCTCGGCGAGGCAGTTCCCCGGGGAGAACGGCTGCACGAAGGCCATCTGCAGGTCGAGCCAGCCGACGTTGCCGCCGAACATGGTGTCCATGGCCCCGTTCAGGTTCCGGTTCAGCCACGTGCTCGACAGCCCGGCGACCGGGACGGCGATCGCGCGCACGCTCGCCGCCCGGCCCGCCAGCGAGGGCTCGCTCGAGTAGAAGGCGGCCACCAGATTCCGGAGCTCGATCAGATCCGTGGCCCGCTGGGCCGCCACGACCGCGGTGAGCTTGTCCTTGACCAGCGCGGTCACGGTCCGCCGCACGTTCGACTCGGCGGCGGCGGCCCGGCTCATCAGCAACCTGTCGATGGCGTCGGGGATTTCCGGCAGGACGGTCTTGTAGGCGTTCGTGTAGTAAACGAGTCCCTCGGCCGCTTTCAGGGCCCCGCTCCAGACTTCGCCCGGCACGCGGGGCTGGGCGGCGCGGAGGCGGTCGGCCACTTCGGCGCCGTAGGCCGCGCCGGCGCCGGCCTGGCTCCTCCCGCCACCGCAGGCCACGAACTTGAACGCGGTGTCCTTCTGCACCTGCCGCCGGTCGTCGGAGGCCTCGGAGACGAAGTCGGCCGGAGTGAGTCCGCCCAGCTTCGCCCGGTTGCCGTGGCCGTAGAAGACCGAGGCTTCGGTGGTGGGTGCCGGCGGGAAGACCCAGGAGCCGTCCCACTGGTGCTTCCCACCCGCCCCGGCGGCTCCCTTGGCGGTCAGCGACTCCTCGATCTCGTCGACCTCGGCGTCCCCCACCATGTTGTGCACGCCTTCGCCGTAGGGGTTGGGCATGCGCACCATCAGCCGCTGCACGGGCACCGCCGGCCCGGTCCGCCCGAGCATCGCCACCACGGCCTGGTTCCCGGCGAGCCGTTGCCAGCCCAGGAGCGGGTGGCCGGGCGCTTGACCAGGAGCGCGGACGGGACGCTTGGCCACGCGTTCGGGCTGGGGTTCGGCGTGTTCTTCCACGGCGCACCGGCTTTCCGACCGGGAGGCGGACTTGCCGCCTGTGTACGATCGGACACTACCCGTGACGACGGGCCTTCCGGCAGTTCCGTACGGGCACGGATCACTGCCCGTCAGGCCGCCCGTGCCGAACCCCGGCGCGCGATCCCTAGCCGTCGATCACCCGGTGAGTGGTGCTTTCGATCGCCTTCGCCTCGCGCTGGTAGGTGTTGACCTTCTCGGACTTGCGGGGCGGGCGGTCGTTGGCGATCAGCACCGCCACCCACGGCAGCGGCACCGAGATCGCCAGGAAGCCCAACGCGAGCCACCAGGTGTGGTAGGTCAGCCCGGCGAGGATCAGGCACGGGATCCGGCAGGCCATCATGATCACGTACTTGCGCTTGCGGGCGGCGAACTGCTCTTCGTACGACGGGGCCGCCCCGGTGATCAGCACCGGGTCCGAGTCCCTGGCGGGCGTGGTCACTGCACCACCTCCACGTCCATCGTCCCACTTGTGCGGTTCATGCGACACCGGGGTGACGCATCTTGCTCAGGGCGGCGAGGACGAGGGTTTCGATGCCGGTGCGCAGGGTCGGGTGCAGGACCGGGGCGAACCGCGGCGAGTGGTTGGACGGGATGTCGCGCTCGAACCGGCCCTCGGTCATCGCCGTGATCACCGTCTGCGGGTCGAAGCCGCCGACCAGCCAGAACACCGACGGCACACCGGCCGCCCGGCCGAACTCGCTGAAGTCCTCGCTGCCGGTGATCAGCGGCGCCGGCAGCACGACGTCGGCGCCGAAGTGGCTGCGGAAGACCTCGGTGAGGGCCTCGTTGGCGGCCTCGTCGTTCTCCGTGATCGGGTAGGCGCCCGACCGCTCGATCTCCGGCGGCTTCGGCGCGCCGGCCGTGGCGGCCTCGCCGTGCACGATCCGCTCGACCGCGGCCAGCACCCGCTCGCGCACGGCCTGGTCGAAGGACCGGACGTTGACCTCCAGGACGGCGTCGTCGGCGATCACGTTGCTCGCGGTGCCCACGTGCAGCGAGCCGACGGTGACGACGGCCGAGTCGGTGGCGGCGATCTCGCGGGAGACGATCGTCTGCAGCTTGAGCACCACGGACGCGGCCAGCACGGCCGGGTCGACGGTGGTTTCCGGGCGCGAGCCGTGCCCGCCGCGGCCGTGCAGGGTGACGCGCAGGGTGTCGGTGGCGGCCATGATCACGCCGGGCCGGGTGAGCACCCAGCCGGCCGGGCCGGGCACCAGGTGCTGCCCGAACACGACGTCGGGCTTCCCGGCGATGTCGAAGAGGCCGTCGCGGACCATCGCCGACGCGCCGCCCGCGCCCTCCTCCCCCGGCTGGAACACCACCAGCAGCGTGCCGGACCAGGTGTCGCGGCCCTTCGCGAGCAGCGCGGCGGCACCGGAGAGCCAGGTGGCGTGCATGTCGTGGCCGCAGGCGTGCATGACCGGGACGTCGGTGCCGTGTTCGTCGGTGGCGCGGGCGGTGCTGGCGTAGGACAGCCCGGTCTTCTCCTCGACCGGCAGCGCGTCGATGTCGGCCCGCAGCTGCACCACCGGCCCCTCGCCGTTGCGCAGCACGCCCAGCACCCCGGTGCCGGCGATGCCGGTGTGCACCTCGTAGCCGTCGCGCTCCAGCCGCCGGGCCAGCTCGGCCGCCGTCCGGGTCTCGGCGAAGGACAGCTCCGGGTGCCGGTGGAAGTCGATGTACAGCGCTTCGAGTTCGGGCAGCGCCGCGTCGAGCGGGGCGAGGACGCGTTCAAGGGTCACGGGGGCCATCGTGGCAGCATTACCCACCGTGAGCACGCGAAGTGGATTGCCCGACCTGTCCGACGACGTCTGCGCGCGGCTGCGCGAGGCCTTCCGGCGCACCTCCTACGACGCCGACGGCGTGGTCGACGCCCTCGGCGGAGCGCCGCACGCGGCGCTGGGCCGCGGCGAGCCGGTGCCGGCCGAGCGCGCGACCCGGGACGCGGGCGACCTCGGCACCCTGATCCGGCTGTTCCTGCTGGGCGGCACCGAGCCGGAGACCGCCGTCAAGGCCGCCTTCGCGCCGCTTTCGCCCGAAGACGCCGTCTCCGCCGGGGTGCTGGCGCCGGCCGCGGACGGCTACCGGGCCGCGCTCGACATCCGGCCGCACGGCGACGAAGAGGGCTCGTGGTGGGTCGTGTCGGACCTCGACGCCGACCTGCTGGGCCACACCGTGCCCGAGGACCACGTGCTCGGGGTCGGCCACGCGTCGCTGTCGCTGATCCGCGCGACGAGCCGCCGCCCGGTGGGCACCCTGCTCGACCTGGGCACCGGCAACGGCGTCCAGGCGCTGCACGCGACCCGGCACGCCGAGCGCGTCACCGCCACCGACGTCTCCGCGCGGGCCCTCGCCCTCGCCGCGGCGACCTTCCGGCTGAACGAGCTGGACGTCGAGCTCGTCCGCGGCGAGTGGTTCGCGCCGGTCGCGCGGCGGAAGTTCGACCAGGTCGTCTGCAATCCGCCGTTCGTGGTCGGCCCGGCGCGGGTGGACTACACCTACCGCGACTCCGGGCTGGCCGGCGACGACGCGAGCGCGCTGGTCGTGCGGCAGCTGCCCGGGTTCCTGAACGACGGCGGCACCGGCCACCTGCTGGCGTCCTGGTTGCACACCGGCACGGAGGACTGGGCCGATCGGGTGAGCCGCTGGCTGCCCGCCGAGACCGACGCCTGGTTCGTGCAGCGCGACGTCGCCGATCCGGCGCTCTACGTCGGCACGTGGCTGCGGGACGCGGGACTGGACCCGCGGTCGCCCGAAGGCCGGGCGAAGGCGGCGGCGTGGCTCGATTGGTTCGCCGCCAACGACGTCCGGGGCATCGGCTTCGGGTTCGTCACGCTGCGGCGGGCGGCGGGGCGCACACCGGCGGTGGTGTGCGAAGACCTGCGGCAGGCCTACGACGACCCGCTGGGCCCGGAAGCGGCCGGGTGGCTGGACCGCGTGGAATGGCTGCGCGAATCGGGCGATTCCTTGCTGGATGTCCGTTTTGTGGTGCCGGACACGGTTTTGCTGGAAAGCGTCGAAGAACCCGGCGACGAGGGCTGGGCGACGACCGTCCGCCGGCTGCACCGCACCGACGGGCCGGGCTGGCAGCACGAGGTCGACCAGCTCGCCACGCGGCTGCTGGCGGGTTGCCGCGGGGCCTTGCCGCTGGAGGACCTGATCGAGCTCCTCGCGGCCGCGCAAGGCCTGTCGCCGGAGGAGCTCGCGGCCGCCGCGCTGCCGGTCGTCCGGGAGCTCGTCCGGCACGGGATGCTCGTCCCGGCGGGCCGGTGAGGGCGGTCGCGGCCCGGGTCACACGGGCGGACGTGACGGTGGACGGCGAAGTCGTCGGCGCGATCGGCGAACCGGGTTTGCTTGTGCTGCTGGGAATTCACGTCGACGACGATCCGGCGAAGGCCGCCACGATGGCGCGCAAACTGCACGAACTGCGACTGTTGCGCGACGAGGAATCATGCGCCACGGCGAATGCCCCGTTGCTCGTGGTGAGCCAGTTCACGCTCTACGGCGACACGAAGAAAGGGCGGCGGCCGTCGTGGACGCAGGCGGCCCGGCCGGAGGTCGCCGAGCCGTTGGTGGACGCCGTCGTGGCCGAGCTGCGCGGCCGCGGCGCCACCGTGGCGACCGGGCGGTTCGGGGCGATGATGGCGGTGTCGAGCGTGAACGACGGTCCGTTCACGGTTGTCGTAGAGGTCTAGACCACTGCGATCCGGTTCAGTTTCCGGCCGGATTCATATGGAATTCTCAGGTTTACCGGTCACGGAACGTTCTCAGCAAAAGCTCAGCCTTGATTGAGCAACCGGATCGCTCCGGCAGCCGTCTTCTTCTATGACGAGCCGGGAACGTTTTGGGAACCCGGAGCGTTGTGCCAGATGTCCAGCCAAGCCGGCCGGACCGGCGTACCGGGTTCCACAGGCCCCGGTCCGCGGGTACGCACCCGGTGGACGACCGCAGCAGCACGTTCAGCCCGTGACCGGGGAGGCAGAATGTCAGTCCAGACTCTCGAACGCGAGTCGCGCGGGATTCGCGAGCGCATCCCGGCTCAGACGACCGAGGAGCCGGCGATGGGCGTGGGGGCGCTCACCGACGCCGACCTCGACGCCCAGAGCCCCGCCGCCGACCTCGTCCGCGTCTACCTCAACGGCATCGGCAAGACGGCCCTGCTGTCCGCGGCCGACGAGGTCGAGCTGGCGAAGCGCATCGAAGCCGGCGTGTTCGCCCAGCACATGCTGGACACGGCCGAGGAGCTCACGGCCAAGCGCCGCACCGAGCTGGCCGCGCTGGTCCGTGACGGCCACGTGGCGAAGAACCACCTGCTGGAGGCGAACCTCCGCCTGGTGGTCTCGCTCGCCAAGCGCTACACCGGCCGGGGGATGCCGCTGCTCGACCTGATCCAGGAGGGGAACCTGGGTCTCATCCGCGCGGTGGAGAAGTTCGACTACTCCAAGGGGTTCAAGTTCTCGACGTACGCCACCTGGTGGATCCGGCAGGCCATCACCCGGGGCATGGCCGACCAGGGCCGCACGATCCGGCTGCCGGTCCACCTGGTGGAACAGGTGAACAAGCTGGCCCGCATCAAGCGCGACCTGCACCAGCAGCTCGGCCGCGACGCGACGCACGAGGAGCTGTCGGCCGAGTCGGGCATCCCGGCGCACAAGATCTCGGACCTGCTCGACCACTCGCGTGACCCGGTAAGCCTGGACATGCCGGTCGGCACCGAGGAGGACGCCCCGCTGGGCGACTTCATCGAGGACTCCGAGGCAACGGACGCCGAGAGCGCCGTGATCTCGGGCCTGCTGCAGGACGACCTGCGCCGGGTCCTGGCCACGCTGGACGACCGCGAGCAGCACGTGATCCGCCTGCGCTACGGCCTCGACGACGGTCAGCCGCGCACGCTCGACCAGATCGGCAAGCACTTCGGGCTGTCCCGCGAGCGCGTCCGCCAGATCGAGCGCGAGGTCATGTCGAAGCTCCGCCAGGGCGAGCGCGCGGACCGGCTCCGCGCGTACGCCAGCTGATCGTTCCCACGAGGGGCGGGCGGCGGGGGGGGCCCCCCCCCGGTGGTTTTAAGCAAACCCGCGAGCCCGCGTAGGAGAGAAGAAAGGGGGGGGTGGTGGGGAAAGGGGTTTTTAGGTGGGGGTGT
>NZ_JBSGBK010000049.1:0-61712 GCF_053601215.1 Amycolatopsis sp. NPDC004772 | reverse complement strand
CGCCCCAATGTGGCGTTCGGTGCATCTGACGCACCGAACGCCACATTGGGTGCGTCAGACGCACCCAACGCCACATTGGGGCGCTTGGGTCAGGAGGCCGCGGCCGGGTGGATCGCCACGGTCGCGGCCTTCACCGAGAGCGTCACCGCCGAGCCGGGCTCCAGGGCGAGCTCGGCGACGGCGGCCGGGGTGAGGTCGGCGGTGAGGCCGTGGGCCCAGCCGCCGGCCTCGGCCCGGACCCGGATCACCGGCCCGTGCGGCTCCAGGGCCGCGACGACGGCGTCGGCGGTGTTGCGCGGGCTGCCGCGGTGCTCGCCGTCGTGCGGGTAGACGGCGACGGCGTTCGGCGCGAACACCGCCACCGCGGGTTCCCCCGGCACCACGTCGGCCGCGGGGAGGCCGCTGACGACCTCGCCGGACGCCGTCCGCAGCCCTTCGGCGACCGCGGTCCCGGCCACCAGGTTGAGGCCGGCGATCCGCGCGGTGAACGCCGTCCGCGGGGCCGAAAGCACCTCACGGGTCGGGCCGCGTTCGACGATCCGGCCGTCGTTCAGCACCGCGACGTGGTCGGCGAGCGCGAGCGCGTCCAGCGGGTCGTGCGTGACGAGCACGGTCGTCGGCCCGGTCTTCAGCACCCGCCGCAGCAGGCCGCGGATCGCCGGTGCGGCGTCGACGTCGAGGGCGGCGAAGGGCTCGTCGAGCAGCAGGAGGTCCGGTTCGGCGGCCAGTGCCCTGGCGATCGCGACGCGCTGGGCCTGTCCGCCCGACAACTGTCCCGGCCGCCGGTCGGCCAGCGCGACGGCGTCCACTTCGGCCAGCCAGTAGTAGGCGCGCTCGCGGGCGGCGCGGCGGCCGGCGCCGGTCGAGCGCGGCGAGAAGGCGACGTTGTCCGCCGCCGAAAGGTGCGGGAAGAGCAGGGCGTCCTGGGAGAGCAGGCCGATCCCGCGGCGGTGCGGCGCGACGCCGGCCAGCGCGCGGCCGGCCACGGTGATTTCCGCCGACGACGGCGTGATCAGCCCGGCGAGGCAGCCCAGCACCGTCGACTTGCCCGAGCCGTTGGGGCCGAGCAGGGCCAGCACGGTTCCGGCGGGCACGTCGAGGTCGACGTCCAGCGAAAACGAGCCGCGGACGGCGGCGATCCGGGCGGTCAGGCTCACCGGAGGCCGCCTTCCCACGAACGCGGCCGCGCGACGGCGATCACGATCACGGCCACGACGATGAGCAGCAGCGAGAGCGCGACGGCGCTGTCGATGTCCACTTCGGCCTGCGTGTAGACCTCGAGCGGCAGCGTGCGCGTGACGTCTTCGAGGCTGCCGGCGAAGGTGATCGTGGCGCCGAACTCGCCGAGCGCGCGGGCGAAGCTGAGGACGACGCCGGAGCCGAGCGCGGGCAGCAGCAGCGGCAGCGTGACGCGCCGGAAGACGGTCCACGGGCGCGCGCCGAGGGTCGCGGCGACCTGCTCGTAGCGGTCGCCGGAGCCACGCAGCGCGCCTTCGAGGCTGACGACCAGGAACGGCATCGCCACGAACGTCTGCGCGATGACGACGGCGGTCGTGGTGAACGGGACGGACTCCCCGGTCAGCGCGGTGATCAGCGCGCCGAGGAAGCCCTTGCGGCCGAGCAGGTAGAGCAGCGCGAGGCCGCCGACGACCGGCGGCAGGACCAGCGGCAGCAGCACGATCGAGCGCAGCACCCGGACGCCGCGGAAGCGGGCCCTGGCGAGGACGACGGCCAGCGGCACGCCGAGCAGCACACAGGCCAGTGTGGACAACGCGGCGGTGATCAGCGACAGCCGCAGCGCGTGCCACGACGACGGCGTGGCGATCAGCGACGGCAGCCGCGTCAGGTCCGAGCGCACCAGCAGGCCGACGACCGGGAGGACGACCAGCGCCAGCGCGAGGGTGGCCGGGACGGCCAGGACCCACGGGACGCGCGAACGGCCGGCCGGGACGGATCCCGGCCGGCCGTTCGGGGACCACTTACTGCGCAGGGCCGAACCCGACCTTGCCCAGCTCGGTCTTGCCTTCGGCGCCGAGGACGAAGTCGTCGAACTCCTTGGCCAGCGCGCTCTGGCCGCCCTTGACCACGGCGATCGGGTAGCTGTTGACCGCCTGGGCCGCCTCGGGGAAGTCGACCTTGTCGACCTTGCCCGCGGCCGACGTCGTGTCGGTGACGTAGACCAGGCCCGCGTCGGCGTCACCGGAAGCGACCTTGTTCAGCACCTGCTTGACGTCCTGCTCTTCGCTCTTCGGCTTGAGCGTGACGCCGGTCGCCGTCTCGACCTTCTTGGTCGCCGAACCGCACGGCACCTGCGGGGCGCAGGTGATCACGGTCAGCCCGGCCTTGTTCAGGTCCGCGAAGGACTTGATGCCCTTGGGATTGCCCGGGGCGACCGCGATGGCGAGCTTGTTGGTCGCGAAGACCGTCGGCTGACCGTCGATCACGCCGCCCTGGACGGCCTTGTCCATGTTGGCCTGGTCGGCCGAGGCGAAGACGTCGGCCTTGGCGCCGTTGGTCAGCTGCTGGACCAGGCCGGACGAGCCCGCGAAGCTGAACTTCACGGTGGTGCCGGGGTGCTTGGCTTCGAACGCCTTGCCGAGCGCGGTGAACGACTCGGTGAGCGACGCGGCGGCGAACACGGTCAGCGTGCCACCGCCGGCGTTCCCGGCCCCCTTGGGCGCGGGCGCGGTGACGGACGACCCGCCGGTCTGCGTGCTGGGCTCGTCCGAGCTGCTGCACGCGCCCGCGAACAGGGCGACGGCGGCCACAGCGAGGGCAAGTTTCTTCATCGACTTCCTTCCGGTGTTTCCACCACGACAGTGGTCGCCTTGACCACCGCGACCGCGAGCACACCGGGGCGCAGGCCCAGCTCGCGGACGGCTTCCGTACTCATCAGGGACACCACGCGGTGCGCCCCGCACTGCAGTTCCACCTGGGCCATCACCTTGTCGGCGATCACCTCGGTGACCAGCCCCACGAACCTATTGCGGGCGGACCGGCCGACCGCGGACGGGTCGTCGGGCGCGGCGGCCTGCGCCCGGGCGAACCCGGCGAGCTGGGCGCCGTCGACGACCTTGCGGCCGGCGGCGTCGTCGGTCGCGGTCAGCTGCCCCGCGCGCACCCACCTCCGGACGGTGTCGTCGCTGACGCCGAGCAGGCGCGCGGCCTCGGACAACCGAAATTGCGGCATGCCGCAGACATTATCTCCGCAGTTGAGGAAAAGCTATGCGGGGCGCGAATTGCCCATGACTTCGGCGCGCAGCTGTTCGAGGATGACATTCTGATAACGCTCGATGGCTTTTCGCTCGGCCGGGGAGAACTGCGCGAGCGTCTCGCGGAGGGTGTCGAAGGCCGACTCGAAGAGCGGCGCGAAGCGCTCCTCCGCTCCCGGCACGACCTCGACGAGGACCTTGCGGCGGTCTTCGGGATCCCGCACGCGGCGGACCAGGCCGACCTTCTCCAGCCGGTCGATGACCCCGGTGACCGCGCCGGTGGACAGGCCGGTCAGCCCGGCGATCCGACCCGCGGTGAGCGGTCCGCCGGCCTGGATGACCAGGTCGAACGTCTTGTGGTCGGTGCCGGACAGGCCCATCCGCTCGGCGATCCTGGCGTGCCGCAGGACGGTGAACGTGCTGCCTTGCCTGCCCAATTCCGCGAAGCGGAAGAGTTCCTCTTCGGTGACCGGGTAAGTCTTTTCCGTCACAAGCCCTCTTAGTTCGCCCACTGAACCACTCACTGCGCAAAGTATCCTAGCCGGGCTTCGGAGAGCTACTCTGTGCGTAATGACAGCAGTGGATCTCGGGTTTCCTCGCGTCCCCGGTACACGAGGGTCATCTCGCGTGCCCCGGCCCGAGAACCCCCATCTCATCGACACCTTCGGCCGGGTGGCCACCGATCTGCGGGTTTCCCTGACGGATCGGTGCAACCTGCGCTGCACCTACTGCATGCCCGCGGAAGGCCTCGACTGGATGCCGGGCGAGCAGGTGCTGACCGACGACGAACTGGTCCGGCTGATGCGGATCGCCGTCGAACTGCTCGGCGTCACCGACATCCGGCTCACCGGCGGCGAACCGCTGCTGCGGCCGGGTCTCGAGGACCTCGTCGCGCGGATCACGGCGTTGTCGCCCCGGCCGCGGTTGTCCATGACCACCAACGGGATCGGGCTGGCCCGCCGCGCCGCGGGCCTCGCCGAGGCGGGGCTGGACCGGATCAACGTCTCGCTCGACACGGTCGATCCCGAGCTGTTCAAGACGATCACCCGCCGCGACCGGCTCTCGCACGTGCTCGCGGGCCTCGCGGCGGCGCGGGACGCCGGGATGTCGCCGGTGAAGGTCAACGCCGTGCTGATCCGCGGGCTCAACGAGTCCGAAGCCGTGCCGCTGCTGAGGTTCTGCCTCGACGAGGGCTATCACCTGCGGTTCATCGAGCAGATGCCACTGGACGCCCAGCACGGCTGGAACCGCGGTGAGATGATCACCGCGGCCGAGATCCTCTCGATGCTGGCGTCGTCGTTCGAGCTGACGCCGGCCTCGGAGGCGCGCGGCGGGGCACCAGCCGAGCGCTGGCTGGTCGACGGCGGGCCCGGCGACGTCGGCGTGATCGCGTCGGTGACCCGGCCGTTCTGCTCGGCCTGCGAGCGGACGCGGCTGACGGCCGACGGGGCGGTGCGCTCCTGCCTGTTCAGCAACGACGAGACGGATCTGCGGTCCCTCGTGCGCGCGGGCGCGCGCGATGAGGAGGTGGCGGACGCCTGGCGCGCGACGATGTGGGGCAAGCTCGCCGGGCACGAGATCAACGACGCCGGGTTCGCGCAGCCGATCCGGCCGATGAGCGCGATCGGCGGTTGAGGTGGCGACGATGACCATCGTGGTGCGGTACTTCGCTTCGGCGCGGGCCGCGGCGGGCGTGGACGAGGAGAAGGTCCAGCTGCCGGACGGGGCCTCGGTCGCCGACGCGGTGGCCGAGCTGGCCCGCCTGCACCCTTCTTCGTTGCCGCGGATCCTCGACGCGGTCAGCTACCTCCTGGACGGCATCGCGGTCCGCGACCTCACCCGCCCCCTCCGGGACGGCGCCGAGCTGGACGTCCTCCCACCCTTCGCCGGCGGCTGACCCACCCGCGAACCCGCGTGATCGCAGGGTCGACACGCGTGATCGAGCAGCCGACACGCGTGCTTGAAGGGTCGACACGGCGCAGGCAGGCCGCCGCGGCGTGTCGACCTCCTGATCACGTGTGTCGGCTCTCCAAGCACGCGGGCCGGAGGTCTGGTCCATCCGGCGGAGCCCCGCGAACTTCGTTCTCCCTGTAAAACGGCGACCGCTCGGGTACGGCGGCCGACCGCTCGGCGACGGGCTTTCCGGCGCCCGGCGTGGCGCGTCACCGATTCCGGGTGTTCGCGAGAAGCTGATCGCGACCGGCCGCCACGCCTTCCGGTGACCTGTTTCACCTGGTCCGTCGCCCTGCGTCGGCGTCGGCTCGGGGAGGTAGCTGCCGCCACCGCTCCGACCGGGTCGGGAAACCCCACGAACAGGTGGGACTGCTGTGACTCTTGGGGCAACTGAGGCAGGATTGTCAAGTCTGGCGACCTAACGTCCAGGCCCATAAGATGCGCGCCCCAATCGCGATCCGGGCGGCGCGAATGGCCCATTCGCTGCCCGAAACACGTGATGCAAGCCTCACGATCCGTGTTTTATCTCGGGGAGGAAACGGCCAGATAACGGCCGCCTGACCTGCACAAACAGGCATATCGACAGGGGTTGCGTGCCGTTACTGTGACGTAGGTCACGCCTCGAATAATTTCCGATCACGGCCATCGTTACGTACCGTCGCTTTTCGGTTGGCCCCGACCGACCGAAGCAAGACCGGGAATCCGTAGCGCCTAGCCCTGTCCGACGGATCCCCGGACCCATACCCCGAGCGAAAGCATTTCCGGACAGGGACGAGGGGACGACGAAGACGCGCCGTGCGTCGGACTCGCCTGCCGGCCTGAGATGGCCGGCGCCAGGACCCCGATCCTGACCCTCACAACGGTTCGTAGGCGCTGGGAAACCGAGAAGCATCCAAATGTCTTACCGAGGCAAGCACCGCAAGATGTCCGCTGCCACCCGCACCGTCGCTCGCGTCGCCATCGCGGGCATCGCGGTCGGCGCTCCCCTCGCGATCGCCGCGACCCCCGCGTCGGCGACCAACTGGGACGCCATCGCGCAGTGCGAGAGCAGCGGCAACTGGAGCACCAACACCGGCAACGGCTACTACGGCGGCCTGCAGTTCTCGCAGAGCACCTGGAAGGCCTACGGCGGCACCGGCAGCGCGGCGAACGCTTCCCGCGAGCAGCAGATCGCCGTGGCCGAGCGCGTCCTGCAGGGTCAGGGCATCGGCGCCTGGCCGGTCTGCGGCAAGAAGGGCGGCAGCGGTTCGTCGGCCCCCAAGGCCACCGGCAAGGTCACCAAGAAGGTGACCCCGAAGAAGAGCACCTCCGCGCCCGCCCCGAAGAAGGCGGCGCCGGCCCCGGCCGCCCCCGCGGCGACCGGCGTGAGCAGCTCCAACCCGGCCGGTGACTACACCGTCGTGGCGGGCGACACCCTGTCCAAGATCGCCAAGCAGTTCAACGTCCAGGGCGGCTACCAGAAGCTGCAGGAGCTGAACGCGAAGTACATCCCGAACGCGGACCTGATCCTCGTCGGGCAGAAGATCGCCACCAAGTGACGATCACGCAGTGATGCGCGAGTCCGGCCTCGAGCCGTGACCTGAAAGGGCTCCCACCGCCGATCCCCCGGGCGGTGGGAGCCCTTCACGCGTTTCCGGGGCGCCGGGATTGTCGGTCCCCGCCGGTAAGCTGGATACCGGGGGCCGGAGGCCAAGCCTGCGCTTCGGCGCGGGCGGCCCGCTGGGGCTGAGCCCGCCGCCGCACAGCCGGCCCAGCGCAGACAAGTGGCCGGGCCAAGCTGGCTGCCGCAAGGTCGCCCCGCTCGCCAAGCGCACCTCGCCGCCGCACAGCCGGCCCAGACTGGCTGCCGCAAGGTCGCCCCGCTCGCCAAGCGCACCTCGCCGCCGCACAGCCGGGGCCCAGCGCGGACAGACTCGCCAAGCCAAGTCAGAGGCCGCCCACCCAGCCCGCACTGCGGCCAGCTCGCCGGGCCAAGCCGGCCGCAGAGCCGCCCCCGCGCGGCCGGGCCAAGCTCGCTGCCGCAGAGCTGCCCCAGCGCGGCCGGCCAAGCCGGCGCCACACGGCCATCCCATCGCAGACAGGCTCCCCAGCGCGACAACGCCCCTCAGGGGCGCTCAGCGCCTCCTGAGGGCGGCGCAAGCCTTCCTCAGCCCGGCGAACCGGACAGGCCCGCCCAAAGCCCCTCAGCGCGCCCGGATCCGCTCCGCCTCCGCCAGCTGCATCCGCTCACCCTTCCGCAGCACCTCGATCACCAACTCGAGCTGCTCCGCCGTGTACTCCGCCAGCAACGCCCGGCCCGCCCGCTCGATCGGCCCGTACACCTCCTCCAGCAGCTCCGCGGCCTTCGGCGTCAGCTCCACCACCGCCCGGCGCCGGTCGTCCACGTCCGTGCGGCGCGTCAGATGCCCCGCGTTCGCGAGGCGCTGGATCGCCGTCGTCGTCGCGGCCGGGCTCAGGTTCGCCTCCGTGGCCAGCCTGCCCGCCGTCAACGTTCCCACCGCCGCCACCAGGCCGATGATGCGCAGGTCCGTGCGGTTCACGCCGAACGCCGTCGCGGCGGCTTCGTCGACCACGTCGTTCGCCGCTCCGAACGCCGCTGCGGCGAGCGTGGCCTCGGTGACCCGTGATTGCTTCGACACTCGAAAGAGTCTACCTTGGCCGGTAAGTATTTCGATAGTCGAAAGGATTTACTCGTGCCGACCCACCACGACCTGCCCCGCTGGCTCCGCCCCGCCAACCGCCTCATCCGCCTCTTGACGCGCATGGGGCTGCGCCTGGGCACCATTCACGTCCTGACCGTCCCCGGTCGCCGCTCGGGCGTGCCGCGGCCCACCCCGGTTTCCCCTCTCACCGTCGACGGCCACCGGTACGTCGTCGCCGGGCTGCCGGACGGCGACTGGGCGCGCAACGTCCGCGCCGCGGGCCGCGGCGAGCTCGCCTACGGACGCCGGAAGCAGGCCGTGACGCTCGAGGAGGTCACAGACGCCGAAACCCGCGCGCGGGTCATGCGGGCCTTCCCGCGCGAGGTGCCGGGCGGGGTGCCGATGTTCGTCAAACTGGGGCTGGTCACCACCGCCGACCCGGACCAGTTCGCCGCGGCCGCCGACCGGGTCGCGACGTTCCGGATCACGGCGAGTTGACCCACTCGTCCGTGCCGTCGGTGAAGTGCTGGTGCTTCCACACCGGCAGCCGCGCCTTGACCTCGTCGACGAGCTCCGAGCACGCCGAGAACGCCTGCCCGCGGTGTTCCGCCGCCACAGCGCAGGCCAGCGCGACGTCGCCGATCGTCAGCGCACCCAGCCGGTGGCTCACCGCCACCGCGCGGACGCCGGTCCAGCGCGCCGACAGGTCCGCGACGACGTCGGCGATCACCTGGCTCGCGCTCGGGTGGCCCTCGTACGTCAGGTCGCGGACGCCCTTGCCGCCGTCGTGGTCGCGGACGACGCCCGCGAACGTCACCACCGCGCCCGCCGCGTCGTCCTCGACCAGGCGGGCGTGCTCCTCGACCGACAGCGTCTCCTCGGTCACCAGCGCCCGCGCGACCCGCACCGCGGGCCCCGGAGCGGCGGTGCGCGGGTGGTCGCCGCCCGCCAGCTGGTCGACGGCGTGCTCGAGGATGCCGTCCAGCACGCCGAGACCGTCCTTGACGCCGCCACTGGAGCCCGGCAGGTTCACCACCAGCGTCCGGCCCGCCACGCCCGCCAAGCCGCGTGAGAGCACCGCCGTCGGCACCTTCGGCAGGCCGGCCGCGCGGATCGCGTCCGCGACGCCCGGCAGCTCGTGGTCGAGGAGCGCGCGGGTGACGTCCGGGGTGCGGTCGGTCGGCGAGATGCCGGTGCCGCCGGTGGTGAGGACCACGGCGACGCCGTCGGCCAGCGCCGCCCGCAGCGCGACGCCCACCGGTTCGCCGTCCTCGACGACGACCGGCGCCGGCACGTCGTACCCGCGGTCGGCCAGCCAGGCGGCGATCACCGGGCCGGTCTTGTCCTCGTAGACGCCCTTCGCGGCGCGGTTGGACGCCACGATCACGCGCGCGCTGCGCTTCACGGCCGCTCCCAGGTTCCGGTCTTGCCGCCGTCCTTGCGGAGCAGGCGGACCTCGTCCAGCGTCGCCGCCGGGTCGACGGCCTTGATCATGTCGTGCAGCGTCAGCCCGGCGACGGCGACCGCGGTCAGCGCCTCCATCTCGACGCCGGTGACGTCGGTGGTCTTCGCCGTCGCGCGGATGCCGACCTCGGCCTCGCCGAGGGTGAACTCGACCTTGACCCCGGACAGCGCGATCTGGTGGCACAGCGGGATGAGGTCGGGGACGCGCTTGGCGCCCATGATCCCGGCGATGCGCGCGGTGGCGAGGGCGTCGCCCTTGGGGAGGCCGTCGGTGGCCAGCAGCCGCAGCACCTCGGCGGTGGTCCGCACGGTCCCGGCGGCGAGCGCGGTGCGCGCGGAGGCGGTCTTGCCGGAGACGTCGACCATGCGGGCGGCGCCGGTTTCGTCGACGTGGCTGAGTTCACTCACGAGCCGAGGCTACTTCCACCATCGGGGGACACTGCGGTGGCGGCGGTGTTCAGAAACCTGGAATCTGATAATCTGATCCCGTGATGGAACTGACGGCATCGGAAGCTTCCCGGTCGTTCTCCGCGATGCTCGACGAAGCGGAGAAGGGCGAAACGATCGTCGTCACCCGCAACGGCAGACGGGTGGCGCTGATCGTGCCTGCGCCGCGCGCGAACGGCACCGAGGTGTGCGCGGTGTTCCACCGCTGGGCGGGAAAGCTCGAAGCCGGTGGCGGGTTCGAGGAGAACGTGACGAAGGTCCGCGAGACGGCGTCGGCCGAGCTGGACGGTGACCCGTGGCGCGACTGATCCTCGACACCGGCATCCTCGTCGACGCCGCGCGGCAACGGCTGCCCGCGGGAGCGATCGGCGACGAGGACGACGTCGCCGTACCGGCCGTGGCGATCGCCGAATACGAGGTGGGACTGCGGCTCGACCCGAACCCGGCCCGCCGGGCGGCGCACAGTGCGTTCCTGGCGGAGTTCCTGGCGGTGACGCCGGTGGTGGACTACACGACGAGCGTCGTCGAGCACCACGCCGAGCTGCTGGCCCACCTCCAGCGCACGGGGCAGGCCCGCGGCGCCCACGACCTGATCATCGCCGCGACCGCCCGGGCCACCGGCCGCACGCTGGTGACCACGGACGGCCGGGCCCGGTTCGAGGAACTTCCGGAGGTTGAGGTGAGGCTGTTGGAGCGGATCAGCTGAGGCTCAGCGCTCCACGAGTGCGGCATTCCCGGGAGACGTTCGCCGGACAGCCGCGGCGGGTGCGGGTTCGCGGCCAGTCAACGCTCGGCGGGCACGGCCGTCGGAAGGGTGCGCGCCCGGTGGGCCATCGCCGAAACGCGCGCACCCGGGACCTGCGGCGAGCGACCCACCACCAGGCGACCACCGCGGCAGCCTGCCCACCGACGGCCAGCCCGCCGCCGGGGACGACGCCTGCGGCAGCCGCCCACCGCCGAGCAGCCGGGAGCCGCCTGCCGACGGGCGCGCCACCGCAGCCGCCCGATGTCGGGGAGCCGGCGCGGGCGCGGGTCGCCTGCAGCTCAGCGCTCCGCGAGCACTGCCTTCCGGACCGCCTCGGCGACCGCGGGGGCCACCGCGCTGTCGAACACGCTCGGCACGATGAACGACGCGTTCAGCTTGCCGTTGTCCACCACGTCCGCGATCGCGTCCGCCGCGGCCAGCAGCATCGAGTCGTCGATGTTGTGCGCGTTGGCGTCCAGCAGGCCCCGGAACACGCCCGGGAAGGCCAGGACGTTGTTGATCTGGTTCGGGAAGTCGCTGCGGCCCGTCGCCACCACCGCGGCGTGCTTCTGGGCCTCCAGCGGGTCGATCTCCGGGTCCGGGTTGGCCAGCGCGAAGACCACCGCGTCCGGCTTCATCGTCGCCACCTGGTCGGCTCCGAACAGGTTGGGGGCCGACACGCCGATGAACACGTCGGCGCCCACCAGTGCCTCGTGCAGGGTGCCGCTGACCTGCTCCTTGTTCGTGTGCGACGCGATCCAGGCCAGGTTGTCGTCGAGGTTGCCGCGCGCCGAATGCACGATGCCGTCGATGTCCGCCGCGACGATGTCGCCCGGGTTCTTCTGCAGCAGCAGGCGGATGATCGCCGAGCCGGCCGCGCCGACGCCGCTGACCACGATCTTGCAGTCCTCGATGCTCTTGCCCACCACGCGCAGGGCGTTGCGCAGCGCCGCGACGACCACGATCGCCGTTCCGTGCTGGTCGTCGTGGAACACCGGGATGTCGAGCTGCTCGCGCAGGCGCTTCTCGATCTCGAAGCAGCGCGGGGCCGCGATGTCCTCGAGGTTGATGCCCGCGTACACCGGGGCCAGCGCCTTGGCGATCAGGATGATTTCCTCGGTGTCCTGGGTGTCCAGGCACACCGGCCACGCGTCGACGTCGGCGAACTTCTTGAACAGCGCCGCCTTGCCCTCCATCACCGGCAGCGCCGCGGCCGGGCCGATGTTGCCGAGGCCGAGCACCGCCGAGCCGTCCGTCAGCACCGCGACGGTGTTGCGCTTGATGGTCAGCCGGCGGGCGTCCTCGGGGTTGGCGGCGATCGCCTGGCAGACGCGGGCCACCCCCGGGGTGTAGGCGCGGGAGAGGTCGTCACGGTTGCGGAGCGCGACCTTCGGCGTGACCTCGATCTTGCCGCCGAGGTGGATCAGGAACGTCCGGTCCGAAACCTTGCGGACGCGGACGCCGGGCAGCGAGTCGAGCGTCTGGGTGATGTCGTTCGCGTGGTTCTCCGACAGCGCGTTGGCGCTGATGTCGACCACGATCGAGTCGGAGTGGGACTCGACGACGTCGAACGCGGTCAGCACGCCCCCGACGCGCCCGACGGCCGCGGTCAGGTCACCGGCCGCCGTGACCGAGGCCGGGGCCTCCACCCGGACGGTGATCGAATATCCGGGACCGGGAACCGGCATGGCACTACCCCCGTGGTGGGAAAGGTGGGCTGGGACGGGAGGAAACCTACTCCCGTGACCGCCCTCACGAGGGGCCGATACCGGTACTGACCAGTAACTATGCGGTCAGCGGTTGATCTCGGTCTCCGGGTGCACGTAGGGCACCGTGTCGAGGGGGAAGGTGATGTCGCCGAACGGCGACAGCGCGCCCTGGCGGTCGGACGCGAGCTCGGTCACCGGGTGCTCGCCGGCCTCGCCCGGCCAGGTCGGGTCGACGCCCTTGTGCTTCTTCTCACCCTTGGCCACAACGTCCTCCACAGCCGCACGACGGTCTTAGGCAGACAGTCTGCCTGAGGCCCGGCAGCCCGGCGCAACCGCCCGGTACCCTGGTCTTCTATGCCCGCGACCTCTTTGGCGGACTGGCTGCGTGCGGAGTCCGACGACGCACTCGCAGAGCTGCTCCGCACGCGGCGCGACCTGTCCACGCCCCCGCCCTCCGACAGCACGGTGCTGGCCACCCGGGCCGGCACGCCGGGCTCGGTCGCGCGCGCCTGCGAGGACCTCGACACCTTCACCCTGGCCGTGCTCGAAGCCTGCCTGCTCGCCGGCGCGGATCGCGACCCGGTGCCGGTCGAAGACGTCGCCAAGCTCGTCGGCGCCGACATCGCCGCACCGCTGGCGTGCCTGCGCTCGCGGGCGCTGACCTGGGGCCCCGACGACGCCCTGCGCGTGCCGCCCGCGGCCCGGGAGGCGCTCGGGCCGTTCCCGGCCGGGCTGGGCACCTCTTCGCCGGCGCTGGCCGGTGAGGACCTCGGCGCCCGGCTCGCCGAACTGTCCGACGACGAACGCGGCGTGCTGACCGCCCTCGCCGCCGGCCCGCCGATCGGCCGCACCCGCGACGCCGGCCTCGACCTCTCGCTGGAGAAGGCCGAGACGCCGGTGCAGAAACTGCTCGCCCGCGGCCTGCTGTTGCGGCGCGACGACCAGACCGTCGAGCTGCCGCGCGAACTCGGCATGGCGGTGCGCGGCGGGGCGTTCGCGCCCGGCACGCTCACCGAGCCCGAGCTGCCGGTCCACCCGCACCAGCCGTCCACTCTGGACGAAGCGGCGGCCGGTGAGGCGATGGAGTTCCTGCGCCACACCGAAGCCCTGCTGCGCGCGTGGTCGGCCGCGCCGCCGCCGGTGCTCAAGTCCGGCGGCCTCGGCGTGCGGGAGCTGAAGAAGCTCGCCAAGGACCTCGAGATCGACGACACGCAGGCGATCCTGGTGGCCGAGCTGGCCGTGGGCGCCGGGCTCGTCGCCGACAGCGAAGCGTCCGTCCCCGAGTGGGTGCCGACGACGCTGACCGACTCGTGGCTCGCGTCGCCGACCGCGCAGCGGTGGATGACGCTCGCCCAGGCGTGGCTGGAGCTGCCGCGGCTGCCCGGGATGGCCGGCGGCCGCGACGCCAAGGACAAGCCGATCGCGCCGCTGTCGGAGGACCTGCGCCGCCCGCTGGCGCCGGTCGCACGGCGGCGGATCCTCGCCGCGCTGGCCGACCTGCCCCGGGGCTCCGGCGTGAAGAGCGTCGACGAACTGGTCGCCGTGCTGGCCTGGCGGGCGCCGCGCCGGGGCGGGCGGCTGCGGGACGAGACCGTCCGCTGGACGATGGCCGAAGCGAGCGCGCTGGGGATCGTCGGGCTCGGCGGCGTCACGACGGCGACGCGCGCGCTGCTCGCCGAGGACCGGCCGGGCGCGGTCGAGGCGATCCTGGACGCCCTCCCCGCGCCGGTGGACCGTGTGCTGCTGCAGGCCGACCTGACGGTCGTCGCGCCCGGGCCGCTGGAACCGGAGCTGGCGGCGGAAATCTCCGCCACCGCCGACGTCGAATCGGCGGGGCACGCGACGGTCTACCGGATCACCGAGGCGTCGGTGCGGCGCGCGCTGGACACCGGCCGCACGGCCGACGAGCTGCACGCGCTGTTCAAGACGAAGTCGGCGACGCCGGTGCCGCAGGGGCTGAGCTACCTGATCGACGACGTCGCCCGGCGGCACGGACGGCTGCGCGGCGGCGTCGCGGCGTCCTTCCTGCGCTGCGACGACGAGGCGCTGCTGGCCGAGGTGCTGGCCCACCCGGTCGCGGCGGAACACGCGCTGCGGCTGATCGCGCCGACCGTCGTGATCAGCCCGGACCCGCTGCACGAGGTCCTGGCGGCGCTGCGCGGCGCCGGGTTCGCCCCGGCGGCGGAGGGTCCGGACGGCCGCGTGGTCGACATCCGGCCCGGCGGCCGCCGCCTGCCGGCGAAGGCCCGGGCGGCCCGCCGCAGCCCGGGCGAGCAGGCGGTGCTGACCGAGGACCAGGCGGCCCGGATCGTGTCCAACCTCCGCGCGGGCGACGCGGCTTCGGCCCGCCGCCGCGGATCCGCGGTGCGCGCGCCGGTCGGCGGGGGTGCCGACACGTCGGCGACGCTCGAACTGCTGTCCCGGGCGACGCTGGAGCGCCGCGAGGTGTGGATCGGGTTCGTGGACTCCCGGGGCACGGCGAGCCAGCGCGTGGTCCGGCCGGTGCGCGTCGGCGGCGGGGTCCTCGAAGGCGAGAACAACGAGCGCTACTCGCTGCACCGCATCACGTCCGCGGCGCTCGTGGAGGACTGACGCCGGATCCGGTGAATCCCCCGCCGGACCGTCCGGGCCGGTGGTAGGCCTGGATCATGAAGCAGGGGACGCGGGTCACGGCGCTGGTGGCCGCGGCGGTGGTGAGCGGCACGGGCTTCGCCGTGGCGGGCCACTCGGCGTACACCGTCCGCGGGACCACGCACATCGCGAAGCCGGACGTCGATCTCGAGCTCGGGCCGGGCCGCGCCGAGCTGGACACCGGGCCCGGCACCTTCTCCGGGACGATCACGCTGCCGCCGGTCGAGGTGACCCGGTCGCTGCCCGGCGTCGGCCGGGTCAGCGGCACCGTCACGCTCGGCCCCGGCCACGCCGAGGGCGCACTCTCCGGCGGCTTCTCCGGCGCGGCGACCTGGCCGGTGGCGCTCTCCGACGTCCGCGTCGGCGGCGTGACCTACGACGTCGGCGACGAGTGCCGGACAGCCGAGCCGCTCACGACCGAACTGACGTCGGACGACTTCGCCGTCAGCACGGGCGGGCGTCTCGAAGCGACCTACGCGATCGGGGCGTTCGAAAACTGCGGCTCGGCGACGCCGATGATCAACGCCGTCATCCCGGGTCCGGGCAACACCCTGGTCCTGGACCTCGCCGGCGGCTAGAGGGCGCGCAGGCCGGCCAGCACGCGCTCCATGAACTCGCGGGACGACCGGTCGCCGAGGATCAGCTCGGTCTGGTGGATCAGCACCAGGCCGATGTCGGCCATGTCGCCGACCAGCACCTTCACCACGCCGAGGGGCAGCCGCAGGTGCGCGGCGATCTCGGCGACGGACCGGGTGTCCAGGCACAGGTCGCAGATCCGGCGGTGCTCGACCGAGCGGACCCCGCGGTAGCGGCGCCCGTCGTCGGACGTCGAGACGAGGGCTTCCAGCGCCAGGTTGTGGTCGGACCGGGTGCGGCCGCCGGTGCGGGTGTACGGGCGGACCCGCGACCCGGGCGAAGCGACGGGCACCGGGCTCACCACGCGGGCCGGCTCGTTCCAGGCCGGGTCCTCCCACGGTTCCGGGTTCGGGATCCAGCGGGTCTCGGGGTCCGGCGGCGGTGTCCAGTCGGCGGGCGGTGGGGCCCACGCGGGCGGGGGCGCCGCCTGCCGCGACACCGGCGGGGCCACCGGGTGCGGCCGCGAGACCGGCGCCGGTGGCCGCGGCGCGGGCGGACGGAGCGCGGGCGGCCGCGGGCCCGACCGCTGGTGGCTCGGCGGAGCGGGCGGGCGGGCACCGCGCGGCGGAGTCCACGCGGGCTCCAGCGGCGGGGGTTCCGGCTCGAACCGCTCGCCGTCCTGCCACTCGGGCTCGACGGGGTCGTAACCGTCATCGGCCACGACGGGCGAGTGGGTGCCCTGGTAGCCGAAGGGGTCCGGAAGGGGCGGCTCGTCGCCGGACTCCGGCGCGCGGCGGTTCCGGTAGCCCCCGAACGCCGGGCGGGCGGGCTCATCGCCGGAGAAGTCGGGCGCCCGCCGGCCCGGGAGGCCACCGGGGGCCCGGCGGTCGTGCTCATCGGCGGTGTAGTCCGGCGGGCGCCGGGTCGGGAAGCCGCCGGACTCGGAACGGACGGACTCGTCGCCGAAATCCGGCGGGCGCCGGCTCGGGAACCCGCCAGGCTCCGGGCGGACGGAGTCATCGCCGAAATCCGGCGGGCGCCGGGTCGGGAACCCGCCGGACTCCGGGCGGGCGTAATCCTCGCCCACCTCCGGCGAGCGCCGGGTCGCGAATCCCCCGGACTCCGGGCGAGCGTAATCCTCGCCCACCTCCGGAGAGCGCTTGCCGTGGTAGCCCGCGGGCTCCTGGCGGTCGTCCTCACCCGCGTACGAGCGTGAACGCCTGGCCCGGCGGCCCGTGGGCTCGTCCTCGACGGGCTCGGGCGCGACGTACTCTTCCTCGTCGTCGGCCGAGGAGCCCCACTCGCGGGTGTCCTCGTCCGTGTAGCCCTCCGCGTCCGGCTGTGGGCGGGACGGCTTGCGCTTCGGCATGATCATCGACAGCGTCGACATGTCGAACTTGCTGGGCGAATCGAAACCCTCGCGCTCGGTGCCGCGGTGCAGTGCGTCCCAGCCGCTGGAGTCCGGATCGTCGAATCCCGAAATCCTCATCTCGCCCTACCCACGCACGCCACCCTGCAGCTGGGCGCGCAGCTCGGGGGTGATCTGCTGGCCGACCCGCTCGACGAGCAGGGTCATCTCGTACGCGACCGTGCCGATGTCGCACGTCGGCGCGGCCAGCACGGCCAGCGACGAGCCGTCCGAAACGGACATCAGGAACAAGTAGCCGCGCTCCATCTCCACCACGGTCTGGTTGACGCCACCCGCTTCGAAGCAGCGCGCGGCCCCCGCCGTCAGGCTGATCAGCCCGGACGCCACCGCCGACAGCTGTTCGGCGCGTTCCTGGGGCAGCCCTTCCGACGGCGCCAGCAGCAACCCGTCCGCGGACACCAGAACGGCGTGCGCGGCACCGGGTACCCGGCGGACGAAGTCCGTGATGAGCCAGCCGAACGAACCCTGGCCGGAAGCCGTCACTCCTGCTCCTCCTTGCTCGTGCGGCGTCGCCCGCCGCACCCCGGAGCGCCCGGCACGGCCGGTCGGCGACGCCACGGTAAAGCGTATTCGCACCGCCGGTGGTGTCGAGTCCGCCACCGGCCGGCCGCTGCGCACCCTACGTGGGCACCCGGCCGAGTTCGGCGGCAGCCCGCCCCGCCTCCCCCGTCCGGGGGACACCCCACGGCTCGCACCCGTGCGGCATCGACGCAGGTCAGACCCAGCTCGGCCGGAAGCCCGGGGCCCGGACCGGCCGGCTGCTCCTGCGGACGGTGACGGCACTCCCCGAAGTGGGTGAAGCCCGCGGAGTTCACTCCAACGGCCGCATCCGGATCGGGGCGTCATGGGCTATCCCGCGCGCAACGCCGAATCGTGCGCGATCGCGTGCTGGACGACCGAGATCAACACCTGCTTCGCGGACTCGCGCTCGCGCGCGTCGCACGCCATGATCGGGACCGACGGCGCGATGGTCAGCGCGTGCCGGACGTCCTCGATCTGGTGGTGCAGCAGCCGGTCGAAGCAGTTGATGGCCACGACGTAGGGCAGCTTCCGGTTCTCGAAGAAGTCGATCGACGGGAACGCGTCGGCCAGCCGCCGCGTGTCGACCAGCACGACCGCGCCGATGGCGCCGACCGCGAGGTCGTCCCACATGAACCAGAACCGGTGCTGACCCGGGGTGCCGAACACGTACAGCACCAGGTCCGAGTCCAGCGAGATGCGCCCGAAGTCCATCGCCACGGTAGTGGTGGTCTTGTTGGGCGTGGCCGAGGTGTCGTCGTGCCCGACGCTGGCCTCGGTCATCATGGCCTCGGTGGTCAGCGGGTCGATCTCGGAGATCGCCCCGACCAACGTTGTCTTCCCCGAACCGAACCCGCCGGCGACCACGATCTTGGCCGACGAGGTCGGACCCGTCACCTGCGGCGCGTTCGCGTCGGAGTCAAATTCTCCGAAGCCCACTGAGCACCCTTTCCATGAACTCGATACTCGGGCGGTCGCCCACGGTCGGGCTGCTGGAGTGCACCAGCACCAGCCCGAGGCCCGCCACGTCACCAATCAACACCCGCACCACGCCGAGCGGCAGGCGCAGCAGCGCCGCCACCTCGGCCACCGACCTGGTGTCGAGGCACAGGTCGCAGATCGACCGGTGCTCGGGCACCCGGACCCGGTCGAGCATCCGGCCCTGTTCGCTGGTCGAGATCAGCGCCTCGATGGCCAGGTCGAGCGTCGCCTTCGTCCGGCCCCGGGTCCGGAAGTACGGCCGGACCAGGCCGGACGTCTCCATCTCCGTCGCCGGCGGCGTGTCCACGTACTCCTGGTGGGCCTGCTGCGGCAGGGCCGCGGCGAACTCACTGGAGTCCGGTCCCGACGAGAAGTCCCGCTCGGCGCTGTACGCGGCGAACTCGTGCGCGTCGTACAGCGGCCCGCTCGAACCGCCGAACAGCTCCGCGCCCGGACCGCCGAGGAGGCGGTCGCGGTACTCGGTGCCGCCGGCGATCGGCCGCAGCGGTTCCTGCCCGGCATTGCTGTCGGTCAGCCAGTTCGGCGGCTCCCGCACGGGGTCGCTGTCGGAGGCCTGCACCCGCCGCGCGCGCCACTCGCGGTCGACGCGATCCCGGAACGACTGCCAGTCCTCGCGGCTTTCGTCCGATTGGTCGGACCACCCGCCGGAGAAGTCGTCACCGAGCCGGCCATCACCCCTCAAGCGCCCGTCGTCCACGGCTCTCTCCTCGGTTCCCAGGTCCTCAGCGGCGGACGGCCGCACCCTGCAGTTGGGCCCGCATCTCCGGAGTCAGCTGCTGGCCGACCCGCTCCACCAGCAAGGTCATCTCGTAGACGACCAGGCCGATGTCACTCTCCGGCGACCCCAGAACCGCCAGGCACGAACCGTCGGAAACCGACATGAGGAAGAGGAAACCGTTGGCCATCTCGACCACGGTCTGCGCCACCGTGCCGCCCTCGAACACCTTGGCCGCGCCGCGCGCGAGGCTGGTGAGCCCCGAAGCCACGGCCGCCAGCTGGTCCGCCCGGTCCTTCGGCAGGCCTCGCGAGGCTGCCAGGAGCAGGCCGTCGGCCGAAACCACGACCGCGTGGGCCGCGCCGGGCACCCGGTGCACGAAATCCGTGATCAGCCAAGCGAAGCTGCCGGCATTGTTCGCCTTGGCATGCGCCTGGCCGTTCGGCACGGAGCCACCCGGCTGCATTGCACCCGCCCGTGTCACTTTCACTCCTCACTGCTGTCTGTGGTGTTGCCACGCCCCGGAACCCTGCTGTCCTGCAGCTGCTCTTCGGCCGGGAGTTCCTTCAAGGCGTGCCGTCCCGAGGTGTAGCCCCGTTGGAAGCTTGCCATCCGGCTCCGCGCCGCGGACGCCGAGCGGGTGATCGCACCCGTTCCGGGCATGCCCGCCGTGTTGTCCGCGAAGCTGTTCTGGGGCGGCGCGTCGACCGAAGGGCTGCTGATCGACCCCGGCACCAGGTAGGCGTTCGGGACGCGCTTGGGCAGCCCGGCCGGGGTGATCTCCTCGTTCTTGGACTCCAGCAGCGACTGCGCCGCCTGCCAGCCGTCGTCGGAGGCACTGTGCCAGCCGTCGTCGGCGGGGAGGAGCGGGTGCCGGGTCGCCGCGGTCGGCTGGAGCTCGTCGCGGGACGGCTCGGCCGGCACGGGTGCCGCGGGCGGCTCGCCGCCACCGGTGAGCGGCGGCAGGTTGGGGTCTTCGCCCTCGCTGCTCTGCGGCGGCACCGGGTCGGCGGCCGAGTCGTCACCCTCACTGAACCAGCGTGACAGCACCGACTGGTAGATCGGCAACCGCCGGGTGGGTACATCGTCCTCGAGCGCCGACGATCCGACCTCGGCCGCGGGCGGCGGTGCCGGTGGCGGCTCCTCCGGCGGCACGTACTTCGGCTCGCGCTTGGGCAGCACCAGCGGCGCGAACTGGGTGTCGGCGGCCCGCGAGCTGGCCCCGTCGCCGTTCGACGACGGTGTCAGCGGCGCCAGGTCCTCGGCGGTCGGCCAGGCCGGCGTCTCGGGCTTGGGCAGTTCCGGCGAGAGGAACGGACCCGCCGCGCGGCCGCCGCTGACCAGGTCGTCCAGGCTGATCGGCTGGTCGAGCGGCACCAGGCCGCCCTGGTTCGCCACGGGCTCGTGCACCGGCGGCGGCGGTGGGGGCGGCGGTGCCGAAGGTGCCGGCGGCGTCTGCGCGAACGACTGCGTTTGGTCGAAGTCCGAGCGCGCGGCCGGGATCGGGATGCTCGGCATCGACATCGACGTCTCGGAGCGGTTCGCCGGCGGCGGCGTCTGCCGCTGCATGCCCGGGCGGAGCTGGGTGAGCAGCTCGGCCGGGACGACGACCCGGGCGATCACGCCGCCTTCGATGTCCTCGTTCTCGCGCAGCCGGACCTCGATGCCGTGGCGCTTGGCCAGCCGCGAAACCACGTACAGACCCATGCGCCGGGTCACCGACACGTCCAGGTCCGGCGGGTCGGCCAGGCGCGCGTTGACCTCGGCCAGCCGCTCCTCGCTCATGCCGACACCGTGGTCGGTGACCTGGATGGCGAGCGCCTTGCGGCGGGTCACCACGGCCCGCACGATGACCTTCGTCTCCGGCTCGGAGAAGTAGGTCGCGTTGTCGAGCAGCTCCGCGAGGACGTGCACGAGGTCGTGGATCGCCAGGCCCTGGACCGCGACGTCGGGCACGATGCCGACCTCGATCCGGGCGTACTGCTCGATCTCGGACACCGCGGCGCCGATGACGTCGGCGGCGGGCACCGGCTTGGGCACCGACTTCGCCAGGCCGGCGCCGGAGAGCACCAGCAGGGACTCACCGTTGCGCCGCAGCCGCGTCGCGAGGTGGTCGAGCTCGAACAGGCTGGCCAAGTGGTCCGGGTCCTGCTCGTCGGCTTCCAGCCGGTCGATGACGCCGAGCTGGCGTTCCACCAGCCGTTGCGACCGGCGGGACAGGTTCACGAAGATGCCGTTGACGTTCTCGCGCAGGAGGGCCTGCTCGGCGGCCATCTTGACGGCTTGTTCGTGGACGATGTCGAACGACCGCGCGACCTCGCCGATCTCGTCGCGGGAGGTGACGGGCACCGGCTGGACGGCCTTCTTGGAGGCGCCGACCGGGTCCGGGTCGTCCAGGATCGCCTGCACGGTTTCCGGCAGCCGGGTGTAGGCGACGTCCAGCGCGCTCTTCCGCAGCACCCGCAGCGGGCGCAGCATCAGGCGGGCGACGATGAGCATCAGCACGACCGCGAGCGCCAGCGCGGCGAGCACCACGGCACCGCCGATCCACGCCGAGTTGACCGCCTGCGTGGCGAGGTCGTCGGCGCGGGTCTTCAGCTGGGCCAGCAGGTTCGACTCGACCGCGTGCAGCTTGTCGGCCGACACGGTGCTGTCCTTGCCGAGCGCGGTGGTGTCGATGTTCGGCGGGTCACCCAGCTGGGCGAAGGAGAACGCCGAGGTCTGGATCCGCCGCCGGTCGTCGACCTCCGGGCCGGAGTAGGTGTCGTTGTAGAGCTGGCGCTGGTCGTCGTCGGCGTTCGCGAGGAAGGCCGCGACCGAGGCGTCGGCACTGGACGCCGACGCGCGCGTCTGGTCCAGCAGGTCGCCGGGGAAGTTGCCGCGGAACGCCGCGATCTGCAGTTCGGCGTCGGAGCGGGTGGTGAACTCCTTGGCCTCGCTGATCGCCTGCGTGCTCGTGCCGAGGCGCAGCACGTCCCGGTCGGTGACCGCGGTGGTGACCTCGCGGCCGAGCTCGATGAGCGAGTCGATGATGCCCGAGTAGGCGGTCAGCACCGTGATGTCGGGCAGGCTGTTCTGGGTGTTGAACGCCGCCCGCAGCGGGCGCAGGGCGTCCAGGCGCTGGAGGCCGCGGGAGTAGCGGTCCCCGGTCGCCTGGTCGTCGAACTCGAGGGAGTTCTTCGCGGCGCGCAGGTCCTGGACCTCGCGGTCGACCTTGGCGATCTGCGCGTCGAGCCCGGTCTGCAGCAGCTGGTTCTGCGAGGAGATCCGGGCGACCGCCAGCGACCGCTCGTTCTGCAGCTCGTGCACCACTGTGGTGACCTTGACGGCGAACGCGACCTGGTCGGCGGTGCGCTGGAACTCGGCCGCCTCGCGGGCGTCGTCGATCACGCGTACCGCGCCCAGTGCGAGCGCCGTCAGTGTCGGGATGATCAGGACCGCGGCCAGCTTGGACCGCAGCCGCCAGTCGCGCATGCCGGAGAACAGCCCGGCCTTCCGGCCCGGATCCGCTCCGGGCGACTGCGCGGGGGCCCCTCCCACCCCCGCGGCGTCTTCGTTCGGCACCGCCGCTCCACCATCATCGTTCGTGCTCGGGAAACCCTGGTCGGTCCAGCGCCCGCCAGGGCGCATCGCGTTCTCCTCAGCCACTCGTCTGCACGCTCCCGGCCTTCCGGCGCTCCGGCCCATCGGAAGGAGCCCAGCGCCAGACGCTACCCGTACGGGTGAAAAGATCGTCTTCAGTGTCGCCACTGGGGGTTCCTGAACCCCGTCCGTGCGGACGGAATCGGTTCAGCTCGAGCATCACGGTCGGGTCCCTGCGCTGATCCTGCATCGGTCTGTTGGTCGGCCTAACCCACCGGCGCGGCGGTTGTGCCCGGCCAGGCAGTGGTCTTCGCGGGGAAGATTCTCTCAGGAAAAGCACAGTGTGTGCTGGTACACCGAAGTGGCACTTCTTGATCGGCCATCCAGGCACTCTCTCTCACTACATCGGAGGTTGATACCTCCCCGCAGGTGCAGAGGGTAGCGAACGGCAGGGGAAGATGTAACCCTCCCGACAGGACCCGCTCAATCTTGCACAGCGTTCGCTCAGTCGACACACAGCAGTCGTCGCCGATTCAAGAACCTCACCCTACGCTGGGTGAACGGCTACGGCGAGTGGAGCAGTGGGTCTAGACCAGAGGCCGAAAGAGTGATGTGCGCCACTCGGTTAGGTAGTGATTCCACCCATTGTGAGCAAGCTGTCACGTTCTCTACAGTGGCCCGGGTGGTTCCGAGAATGAGTCACGCACTTCCATCGGAATCGGTTCCTCAACCGTCACTTTTCTTCAAGGAGCAGGCCTTGCTTGGAAACGCCATGAGCAGTGGCCGGGTTCGCACTCGCCGCGCCGCGCTCGGGCTCGCCCTCACCGTCGCAGCAGCCACAGCCCTCACGGGCTGCAGTGCGCTCGGCGCGGACGGCTCGAACGCCTCGTCGAACGGGGGCAGCCTGGAGAAGTCGAAGATCAAGGTCTCGATCATGCCGACCACGGACCTCGGCCCCTTCTGGCTGGCACTCGACGGCGGCTACTTCAAGGCCGAGGGCCTCGAGGTCGAGCAGGTCGTCGCCAAGAGCGGCCAGGAGTCGATGCAGAAAGCGATCTCCGGCGAGGTCGACATCGCCCTCTCGACGTACACGCCGTTCTTCGTCGCCAAGAGCAAGGGCGAGGACGTCCAGCTGGTCGCCGACGGCACGTCGGTGAACGCGAAGAGCAACGCCATCGTCACGGTGCCGAACTCGCCGGTCAAGACGGTCAACGACCTGAAGGACAGGCGGATCGCGATCACGGCCAAGAACACCGCGTCCGACATCCTCACCAAGTCCGTCATGAAGGACCACGGCGTCGACTTCAACGGGGTCAACTGGGTGCTGGTCCCGCTGCCGAACATGGCGGCGGCGCTGAAGGACAACCAGGTCGACGCGGCCTACATGCCGGAACCGATGCTCACGCAGGCGGCGAAGACCGTCGGCGCGACGCCGGTCATCGACATCAACACCGGCGCCAGCCAGGACTTCCCGCTGACCGGCTACGGCTCGACGACGAAGTGGGTGCAGGGCAACCCGAAGACCCTCGCGGCCTTCCAGCGGGCGATGAAGAAGGCCACCAGCGACGCGATCAACGACCGCTCGAAGGTCGAGCCGCTGCTGGTCAAGTACGCGAAGATCGACGAGGACACGGCCAAGCTGCTCACCCTGCCCGGCTACGGCTCCGTCCTGGACGCCCGGCGCCTGCAGCGGGTGCCCGACCTGCTCCTGCAGATGGGCGTCATCACCAGCAAGGTCGACGCCGCGCCGATGATCGCCCCGCAGGCGACCAGCTGACGCGTTCGTCGTGAAAAAACTGCTTCGCGGCCTGGTCGGCCTGGCCGGCTTCCTCCTGCTCTGGGAGGTCGTCGTCCAGGTCGGCCTGGTCGACAAGACGTTCACCCCGCCGCCCAGCGTCGTGCTGGGCACCGTCGGGAACCTGCTGGGCGACCCCGAGTTCATCCGGGACATCGTCGCCACGATGCTGGCCTGGGTGATCGCCATCGTCGTGGCGATCGCGATCGGCGTACCCGCCGGGCTCC
The DNA here is from genome assembly GCF_053601215.1 of Amycolatopsis sp. NPDC004772. Classification (NCBI taxonomy): domain Bacteria; kingdom Bacillati; phylum Actinomycetota; class Actinomycetes; order Pseudonocardiales; family Pseudonocardiaceae; genus Amycolatopsis; species Amycolatopsis sp. NPDC004772. Next base: position 37,064 of record NZ_JBSGBK010000049.1, on the reverse strand, counting down.
TGCTGGGCAGCATCCCGGCGTTGCGCACGGCCACCGCCGCGATCGTGGAGTTCCTGCGGCCGATCCCGGTCACCGCGCTGGTTCCGCTGGTGCTGCTGGTGATCGGCTCCGGCCCCGACGCGAAGATCACCCTCGCCGCCTACGCCTCGCTGTGGCCGATCATGTTCAACACGATCTACGGCATGGGCGAGATCGACCCGGTGCTGATGGAGACCGCCCGGGCGTGCGGGACCAGCCGGTTCCGCATCCTGTCGTCGGTCGCGCTGCCGCAGACCGCGCCGTTCGTCTTCACCGGCGTCCGGCTGTCGGCGACCATCGCGCTGATCGCCGTGGTCAGCGTCGAGTTCCTGGCCGGTTCCCAGCTCGGGCTCGGCAGCTTCATCATCGTCGCCAGCACCGGTTCGGTCCGGTTCGACCTGGTCCTGGCGGGCACGGTGGTCGCCGGGACACTGGGTTACCTCATCAACGAGGGGCTCGAACAGCTCGGCAAGCGGCTGTTCCGGTGGAGCACGGTGGACCGGGAGGCGATCGCGTGACGGCGGCGACCCTGTCGGGCCGGGTGGGCCGGCGCGCGGCGCGCGGCGCCACCGCGGTCCTGCGCAACTGGCTGCTGTTCGCGATCCTGGTGGTCGTGTGGGAGTTCGCCGCCCGGGCCGGCGGCAGCAAGTACTTCCCGCCGCCGACGGAGATCGCGGCCACGGCGGCGAAGCTGTGGTTCACCGGGCCCGCGTCCCACCTGTTCCTCACCGACGCGGTGTTCGACAACGTGTTCCCCAGCCTCGGCCGCACGCTCGGCGGCTGGGGAGCGGCCGCGGTCGTCGGCATCGTCCTCGGCGTGCTGCTCGGCCGGTCGGCGACGGCGATGGACTACGTCGGCCCGCTGTTCGCGTTCTTCCGCTCGATCCCGCCGCCGACGCTGATCCCGGTGTTCGCGGTGCTGTTCGGGCTGAGCTCGGGCATGCAGATCGGGTCGATCGTCTTCGGCGTGGTGTGGCCGGTGCTGCTCAACGCGGTCGACGGGGCCCGCTCGGTCGACCAGGTGAAGGAGGAGACCGCGCGGTCGTTCCGCACGCCCAAGGCGTACTGGCTCGGCATGGTCGTGCTGCCGGCGGCGGCGCCGAAGATCTTCGCCGGGCTGCGGGTCAGCCTGTCGATCTCGCTGCTGCTGATGGTGGTCTCCGAGCTCGTCGGGGCGTACAACGGCATCGGGCGGTCGCTGCTGAACGCCCAGCAGGACTTCGAATTCCCGACCATGTGGTCGTGGCTGGTGCTGCTGGGCATCCTCGGCTACGTCTTCAACACGATCTTCCTGGCCGCGGAGCGGCGGGTGCTGGCCTGGCAGCCGGCCCGCCTCGGCCGCGACTGATGCTTCGAAAGGCCTCTCCCATGTCCACCATGCTCGAAGTGGCCGGCCTCAGCCACACCTACGGCGCCGGCGCGAAGGCGCACACCGCGGTGAACAACCTTTCGTTCACCGTCGAAGCCGGGCAGCTGGCCAGCATCGTCGGCCCGTCGGGCTGCGGGAAGTCGACGCTGCTGCGCTGCATCGCCGGGCTGACCCGGCCGACCGCCGGCACGGTCAGCCTGCACGGCGACCGCGTCTCCGGCGTGCCGGACGACCTGGCCGTCGTGTTCCAGGACTACAGCCGCTCGCTGTTCCCCTGGCTTTCGGTGCAGAAGAACGTCGAGTTCCCGTTGCGGTGGCGGCCGATCTCGAAGGCCGAACGACGTGCGCGGGCGGCCGAGGCGCTCGAACAGGTCGGCCTGTCCGGCGTCGGCGGCAAGTACCCGTGGCAGCTGTCCGGCGGCATGCAGCAGCGGGTGTCGATCGCCCGCGCGCTGGCCAGCCGCCCGGCCCTGCTGCTGATGGACGAGCCGTTCGCCTCGGTCGACGCCCAGACCCGCTTCGAGCTCGAGGACCTGACCCGGCGCGTCCAGCGCGAGCAGGGCAGTACGGTCCTCGTCGTCACGCACGACATCGACGAGAGCGTGTACCTGTCCGACCGCGTCCTGGTGCTGTCGAAGTCACCGGCGTCGATCGTGGCGGACCTGCCGGTGGGCCTGCCCGCCGCGCGGGACCAGATCACCACGCGCGAGTCGGCGGAGTTCGTGACCCTGCGCGGCGAAGTGGCCCGGCTGCTGCACGGCGGTTCGCCGGAAGAGGCCGCCACGGCCGCGTCCGACGCCGCCGAGTGGGAACTGGCCGAGCGGGCTTCGGACGACGTCCGGGAGAGCAAGACCCGCAGCTAGTGCCCTGCCGCGGCCCGTCGTGAGTGGTAAAGCGGGTTAGAACCCGCTTTACCACTCACGAGGCGTCAGTACAGCGACTTCGACGACGCCGCCACCCGGACGTGGACCAGCGTCGGGCGCGGGTCGGCCAGTGCCGCCGTGAGGCCCGGGGCCAGCTCCGCCGGCTCGGTGATCGTCACGCCGTGGCAGCCCATGCTCTCCGCCAAGGCCGCGAAGCCGATGCCGCCCAGTTCGGTGCCCGGCAGCTTCGCGCCGCCGATGGCGTCACCCAGGATGCGGACCGCCGCGTACTCGGAGTTGTCCAGGATCACGAACGTCACCGGCAGTTCCTCGCGGGCCGCCGTCCAGAGGGCCTGGATGCCGTACATGCTCGAGCCGTCGCCGATCACGCCGACGACTTTGCGGTCCGGGCGGGCGAGCGCCGCCCCGACCACGCCGGGGACGCCGTAGCCGAGCGTGCCGCTGGCCATCGTCAGGAAGCCGGTGTCGGTGGCCGTGATCGGCAGGTGGTCGTGCAGGATCCCGCGGTGGCTCGGTGCCTCCTCGACGACCAGGGCGTTGTCCGGCAACAGCTCCGCGAGCGTCGAGTAGACGAGTTCGCCGGTCAGCGCGTCGCCGCTCGGCTTGGCCGGGCGCTGCCGCGGGGCCGGCGCCGGCCGCGTGCTGCGCTCGACGACGTTGAGCAGCGCGCGGATGCCCAGCTTCGGCGTGGCGCGGATGCCGGTGCCTTCGAAGGCACGCGCGAGGACCTGCTCGTCGTCGCTGACGATGAACAGCGGCGGCAGCGGAGCTTCCCCGCGCCCGCGGTCGACGTGGTAGGTGAAGGCGGGCGCCCCGAGCACGACGACGAGGTCGTATGGCGCGAGCGTGTCGGCGACGGCCCCGCGTTCGGGATCGAGGAACCCTTGGAACAGCGGGTGGTCTTCGGGGAACGAGCAGCGGTAGGACATCGGGGCGACCCACACGGCGGCGTTGAGCCGCTCGGCGAGCGCGACGGCTTCGACGACGGCACCGTCCTGGTCGACGGCTCCCCCGACCACGATGGCCGGCCGTTCGGCGGCTTCCAGCGCGGTGTTGAGCTCGTCGACGGCTTCGGGATCGGGGGCGTAGCCGCGGATCCGCGGCCGCGAGACGATGGGCCGTTCGGTCGTGACGGACCAGTCGTCGGCCGGGACGGACACGAACACCGGACCGGACGGCGCCTGCGTGGCCACGTGGTAGGCCCGCGCGAGCGCGGCCGGGACGTCTTCGGCGGAGGCGGGCTCGATCGACCACTTCACGTACGGCTTCGGGAATTCGGGCGCTTCCAGGGCCCCGAGGAAGGGCTCGTGCGGGATGAGCGACCGGATCTGCTGCCCGGCGACGACGATCATCGGCGTCCGGTTGCGGTAGGCGTTGAAGAGGCTGCCGAGGCCGTGCCCGACCCCGCCCGCGGAGTGCAGGTTGACCAGCACCGCCTGGCGGGTGGCCTGCGCGTAGGCGTCGGCCATCGCCACGACGGCGGATTCCTGCAGGCCCAGGACGTAGTCGAAGTCGTCGGGCCAGTCGGTGAGGAAGGGCACCTCGGTGGTGCCGGGGTTGCCGAACACCGTGGTGAGGCCCAGTTCGCGGAGGAGTTCACGGGTGGCGTCCAGCACCGTGCGCTTGATCATGCCGCCCAGGTTAACGCTTAGTCTTGCGAAGCAAAGTCCCCCAAGCGGCGCAGTGCCGGGTAAGCCGGCCCTGCGCCGCTGGTCACGTACTCAGCCGAGCAGGCCGGACAGCCCGGTGCCCTTGAAGGAACCCCAGCCGGTCACCTGGTCGTACCCGGTCCCGGCGGTGAAGCCGGTCGTGCCGTGCATGCTGTTGTTGCCCGAGGTCACGTCGTGGAACCCGGTGCCGTACGAGGAACCGTTGCCGATCGAGTAGAACTTCGGGTTCAGGTTGCCCAGACCACCGCCGTGCACCTGGTTCTGCAGCGTCGCGAAGGCCGCCCACAGCGGGGCCGCGCCCGACGTGCCGCCGACCGTTCCCCAGCTGCCCGCGCTGTAGATGTAGTACCCCGAGGTCGGGGAGGCGTCCGCGGACACGTCCGGCACCTTGCGGTAGGTCGTGCTCTGCGAGGACTGCCACGACGGCGCCGTGAAGACCGTCGAGATGCCGCCGCCGGTCGAGCCGCCGCTGTTGCCGTCGTTCCAGGTCACTTCGCTGCTGTAGCCGTTGGCCGATGTCACGCTCAGCTTCGTCCCGCCGACGCCGGTCACATTCGGGCTGGACGCCGGGAAGTCGACGCCCTTGGCCGCCGAGCCCGTCTGGCGGTAGCAGTCGGTCGTGCCGTCGTCGCCGGCCGCGGCGAAGTACGAAATGCCTTCCGCGGTGCCGGTCGCGATCGCGCTGCTGACGCTCTTCGCCGCGCTCGAACCTTCGGCGGCTTCGCAGGCGCCCCAGGAGATCGAGACGACGTTCACCTTCGCGTCCGAGGCGATCTTCTGGTACATCGCCAGTTCGCCGGCGCTCGAGTTCGGTGCCTCGTAGACGTAGTCGTTGGCCGCCGCGGCCAAGGCGTGCACGACCTCGATGTCGAGCTCGACCTCGATCTGGCCGTCGCCCGGCGACGAGTCGTAGTTCGCGCCGCTGACGCCGACCGTCGTCACCGTGCCCGCGGACAGGCCGTACGTGCTGTCGTACTTGGTGATGTTGGACTTCTGGTAGCCGTCGAACTCGACGAAGCCGACGTTCACGCCGCGGCCGGTCGCGGACAGGCCGCCGGTGCCGTACGCGGTCTTGAGCACCGGCGGGGTGACGGATTTGACGACGTTGGGCTGCGCCAGCGGCTTCGCCGAGTGCGTGCGCACCGCGTGGTCGTCGAGGCCGACGACCCCGCCCACGACGTCCGAGACGCTCGCCGGCACGGCCGGGACGGCGTCGTTGGCGAAGAAGTCCCGCCCGGACGCCTGGTCGTGGTAGGTCCCGATCCGGGTGCGGAAGGCCGACTCGAGCTGCGCCGCCGAGCCGGTGAACGTGACGGCCTGCCGGTTGCCGGAAACCTCGATCCCGCTCAGCCCGGCTTTCCCGAGAAATGAGACGGCCTTGTCGACGTCGGCCTGGGTCGGGCCGAACCTGGCATTGAACTGTGCCGGAGTCAGGAACCGGTGGTATTGCGGCGAAGCGGGATTCTGTACGTCGGCGAGGAACTTTTCGAGCGCCTGCTGGTTGTGCAGTTTCAGCGAGAGCGCGGCGGTGATCGGGCGGTCGGCCGCGACGTCACCGGTGCGGGCGCTGTTGATCAGCGGCGCGGCGTTGTCGGCCAGCGTGACCAGGGGTTCCGACGCCGCGGCGGCCGGGACGGCCACGGCGAGGCCGAGCAACGCCGGCAGCGGCACAGCGGCCGCGACGAGCTTGCGCAAGCGCATGGGGAATTTCCTCTCGGCGGTGGGGACCGGGCCTGCGCGGAATGCTCGCCGCAGGTTGCCGAGAAGCATAAGAAACCGCGATCACGCCGAGGAACCTACTTTTGGCCGGTCTTCGACGGATCCCATTTTCATTTTCCAATACGTTTACCTTTGGCTGATCATTCGATTAGCGTCCGGAATGTCCGAGACTGTCGACGCGGTCGACGATCTCCCGGGCGTCGGCGTGACCGGAGAACCGGCGGGCGGCCGCCGAAAGCGAGTGCAGCCGCTGCCGCACCCGCGGCGACCGCAGCGCGCCGGCCAGCTCGACGGCCTCCTCCCCGACCGTGATGGCGATGTCGAGATCGCCGTCCAGCGCGTGCACGGTGGCCAGCCAGATCAGCGTCAGCGAGCGGCTGCGCGTCATGCCCCGCTCGTACCCCCCGATCGCCTCGGTGAGCGCGGGGATGCCGTCACGGCCGTGGCGGACGTCGACCATCTGCGCCAGTTCGCCGTGCACCGTCCCGACCATCGCGGCCATGTCGGTGGGGCCGAAGAACGCCGCCCACGGCGACGGTTCGCGGCCCTCCGCCTCCGCGAACTCCTGGCGGGCGCGGCGCAGGTAGGTCAGCGCGCCGGTGACGTCGGCCTTCCGGGCGTGCGCCCACGCCTGGTTGGCCGACAGGATCGCCTGCGCGAGCTTGGAGTGGGCCGAGACGGCCGCCTCGCGGCCCCGCGCGAACTCGATCAGCGCCGCGTCGACCGCGTCGTAGTGCAGGTGCAGCCGCCCGACGCGGTACCGGATGTTGGCCTGCAGATCGTCGTTCCCGGCCTCGACGGCCAGCTCCAGCGCCCGCGCGAACGCCTCCAGCGCGGCGGCCGGGCGGTCCTGGTCGAAGTTGGTCCAGCCGGCCAGGTTGTAGAGGTCGGCGACGGCGGTGTAGAGCCTCGCCTGGACCACGGTCTTCGCCTCGCCGTCCAGCAGGGCCGCGGCCGCGGGCAACCGCGACTCCACGGCCACCCGGCACGAACCGCCGCCGTACCGGTAGTCCAGCGCCCTCAGCTCGGCGACGCTGTCTTCGAGCTGCCGCACGTCGGCGAGACCCACGCGCGTACCGCTCCGTTCGTCCCGCCCGTCACTGCCGGTCATGGCAGCCCTCCGTCCGTAGAGAGCTGCCGATCGGGCAGCCCTGCTCATTCCCCTCCCGGCCAGGCCGGAGCCCGCTCCTTCGAGGGACTGGCACCGGGCAGCACCCCGGTGGCGGTCAGCACCACACCCGTGGCGGTTTCCGCGATCTTGACGACGGCCAGCAGCCCGGTCAGGGCCAGGGAGCCGCCGAGCCCCAGTTTCGCGAAATCGTCTTCGGAGGTTCCGGTTCCGCGTTGGCGCGGTATCGCGCTGGTCACGATTCGGCCTTCCGGCTCGCCGCGGCCGCGCCCGGGCGGGTTCCGCGGGGAATCAGCCGCCCCCAGGTGACGGAAATCCACCTGATCGTCGGCATCCTGGTTTCCTGTTGTCCTCGCAACGAGTTCTCGAACTGAATACGCGCGCACACGGCGCCGCCTCCCGCACTGCAGATCGATTCCTTGAAGATCGGCCGGATCGCGAAATGCGGGACAACCGTAGCCAGCCGATCACCGCAAAATCAGCCACCAACCAGGTCAAAGCTGGAAATGCTCGTGCAGCGGCACGCGCAACGCCCAGCGCGACACTGCACGCGGCGGATGCAATTTCGCGTGCCGGTTCACGATTGCCACGGGCACGCGAGAACAACGGAAGAAATCGTTCTACTCCGCCGATCCTGCGCGAGAACGGCGTAATCGATCAGGATTTGACGAGCTCGACCCAGGTTCGCACGGTCGCGGCGTCCACCGGCGCCTGCCAGCCGTCCGGCCGCACCGCGCTGCCGACGTGGAATCCGCGGACACCGCCCGCGCGCAGGAGGTGCACCTGCTGGGCACGCAGACCGCCGCCCACCAGCAGCTCCGGGCCGCCGTCGCGCTGCGCGAGCCGCTGCAGCACCGAAAGGCCGCTGCCCACGCCGTTCGGGTGACCGGCGGCGAGCACGGTGTCACACCCGAGCGAGGCCAGCTGGTCGTAGGCGCGCACCGGGTCGCGCGTGCGGTCGATGGCGCGGTGGAACGTCCAGGGCAGGCCGTCGACCTCCTTGATCAGCGCCTCGCAGGCGTCGAGGTCGATCTCGCTGTCGACGTTGAGGAAGCCGAAGACGAATTCCCGCGCACCCGCGTCGATCAGCCGGGCGGTGTCCGCGCGCAGCCCTTCCAGGTCGCCGACGGCGAAGGAACCGTTGTCCCGCAGCATGACCCGCACCGGGAGGTCGGTCGCCGAGAGCACGTCCCGCAGGGTTCCGACCGACGGCGTCAGGCCGTCCTGTGCCATGTCCGCAACCAGTTCGAGGCGGTCGGCCCCGCCCGCCTGCGCGCTTTCGGCGTCCGCCGCGTCCAGCGCGATCACTTCCAGCAGGGGCGTCTTCGAGCTCATGCCTCAATCCGTTTCACTGGTTCCGGGTGTCGTCCCCCCTCGCATGCCGCCCTCGCCGGAAGCCGCCTTGAAGGCTCGTCATCCGCTCGCGCACCGCTTCCGGGGAAAGAGAGAGTATCGGCCGCTGTTCCGGCACCGCTCCCGGGCTGGCCGCGGAATCCAGCGGCTGCAGGAACGGCCAGGTGTCCTCGGCACCGTCCTCCTGCTCCAGTTCGGCGGGGGTCGGCCACTCGTACGCGGGCTCGACCGCGGCGGGCGGCGCGACCGGCGTCAGCCGCGGTTCGGTGTCCTCGTCGTCCGGCCTCGGCTCGCCGATTTCCCGCAGAAGCGGGGAGTCGACGGGCTCGGGGGCGAAGCTTCCGCCGGAAATCGGCGCCTCGGCCGGGGTTTCCCGGGAGAGCGGCGCTTCCCGCGAAGGCAGGGGCGGCGTCTCGCGGGAAGGCAACGGCGGAGCTGGAGCTTCCCGGGCAGGCAGCAACGGCGGGGGCGCCGCTTCCCGCGCCGAAGGCAGGGGCGGAGTCTCCCTGGCAGGCAGCAACGGCGGGGGCGCGGCTTCCCGGGACGGCAGCAGTGGCGGGGGCGCGGCTTCCCGCGAAGGCAGCGGCGGAGCTGGAGCTTCCCGGGACGGCAGCGGAGGTGGCGGCGCGGCGAGCGCGTGCCGCGGCTGGGGCTCGGCCGGACGGGGCTGCGGTTCGGGCGCCTCGGCGACCGGGCGCGGCTCGGCCGGCTTCCGCGGCTGTTCGGGCGCGGCGGAGGCGTCGAACCAGCGGGACAGGACGTCGCGGTAGGCGGGCATCCGCTCGGTCGGGGCGTCGAAGTCCAGGTGGGCCTCGTCGTCCACGGTCGGCCACTCCGGCGGGTGGTCGCGAGCCACCACTGGGGCCCGGCGCGGCGGGCCGGCCTCGATCGACGGCGGCGACAGCTCTTCCGGCTCCGGCTCGGGTTCCGGCTCCGGCGGCGTCAGCGGGGCGAGCGGTGCCAGCAGCTCGGGTTCCGGGACGGCGGCCGGCTCGGCGGGCGGCGGTGGCGCCGGCATCGGCGGCAGCTCGACGATCAGCGCCGCCGGCACCAGCACGGTCGCGACCAGCCCGGAGTCCGCGCCCGCGCTCAGGCTGACGTCGATGTGGTGGCGCGTGGCCAGCGTCGCGACGACGAACAGGCCCATCCGGCGCGACACCTCGACGTCGACGTCCGGCGGGTGCGCGAGCCGCGCGTTGGTGCGGTCGATCTCCGCCTGCGGCATGCCGGCCCCGTGGTCGACGATCTCGATCTGCCAGTCGCCGTCGTGGGTTTCGGCGCTCGCCACGGTGACCATCTCGTCGCCGGAGTAGCGCGTCGCGTTCTCCAGCAGCTCCGAAACGACGTGCACGAGGTCGTTGACGGCCTCGCCGCGGACCGCGACCTGCGGCGCCGGCCCGAGCTCGATCCGCTGGTAGTGCTCGACCTCCGAGAGCGCGGCGCCGATGATCTCGTCGGCCGGCACCGGCCCGGCGTCCTCGCGCGCGGAGTCGTTGCCGGACAGGACCAGCAGGTTCTCGCTGTTGCGCCGCATCCGCGTCGCCAGGTGGTCGAGCTCGAACAGCCCGGCGAGGGTGTCCGGGTCCTGCTCGTCGGCCTCCATCCGGTCGAGCACCGAAAGCTGCCGTTCGACGAGGTCCTGGCTGCGCTGCGAGAGGTTGACGAACATCGCGTTGACGTTCTCGCGCAGCATCGCCTGTTCGCCGGCGAGCCGGACGGCCTCGCCGTGCACCGCGTCGAACGCGCGCGCCACCTGGCCGAGCTCCTCGCGGGTGAACACCGGCACGGGCGCGACGGCGAGCCGTTTCCGCAGGTTCTCCGGGGCGGGTTCGGGATCGGTGAGCAGGTTCTGCACGGCCGCGGGCAGCCGGTGCTCGGCCACTTCCAGGGCCGTCCGGCGGAGGATCCGCAAGGGGCGCAACAGGGACCGCGCGATGACCACCGACAGCACGCCGGCGACGAGCAGGACGCCGAGGACGACACCGCCGTCCCACAGCGCGGCCGTCCGCGCTTGCGCCGCAAGGGCGTCCGTGCGTTCCTGCAACTGGACCAGCAGGGCCTGCTGCACCTGGTGGGCGAGATTCACCGTGTGCGTCGCCGAGGTGTCCCACTGGTTCGGGTCGAGACCCGAGAGGTTCTGGCCGTTTTCGGTGCGGGTGAGCGCGGATTCGACCATGTCGTTGCCGATGTCGACGACCAGGCCGATCACCGTGTCGTCGAACATCCGCTGCTGGTCGGGGGTGGCGAAGGTGCGGTAGTCGCTGCGCGCGGCGGCCAGTTCGGCTTCCGCGCCGAGCAGCGCGCGCGTGCGGTCGCGGTTGAGGGTGCCCGACGCGAGCGCCTCCGCCATCACCGCCCGCTTGACCGACATCTGGTCCTTGATCCGGGCGAGGGCGTTGCCCGCCAGCCGCATCCGCGCGAGTTCCGGGTCGGCGACGTCGGCCGCGGCGGAGTCGCTGATGTCGAGCAGGCCGGAGATCAGCTCGCTGTAGGAGCGCAGCACGGCGTCGGCGGGGAAGGCCGAGTGTTCCGCGGAAAACCGCAGGCCACCGAGCACGCGCAGGCGGTCGTCGGTCTGCTGCAGGCTTTCCGCGGCCTTCGCGTCGAGCCGCGGCTTGCTTTCCGCGAGCGTCCGTTCGAACGTGCCGATGCCCTTGTCGACCCGGCCGCGCTGGGCGGTGAGGTCGGCGGTGTCGCCCTGCCGGTTCTGGGCGACGAACCGCACGGTGAGGTCGCGCTCGCGCTGCAGCTCGTGCAAGGCTTCGGCGACCGTGCTGTCGACCCGGCCGCGCGTGGCGAACTCGGCGAGCTGCCGGGCGTCGCGCAGGTCGGAGCTGATCCGCAGGCCGACGAGCGCGATCACGGCGAGCGCCGGGATGAGGAGGACGGCGAAGAGCTTCGTGCCGAGACGCCAGTTCCGCAGCCGCCAGCGGCCACCCGCCGGACGCGGATCCGCCGCGTCGCCGCCCTTGCGGGGACGCTTGTCGCGACGGGTCACCTGGTTTCCTTTTCCGCCGCGGGCGGGAACCCGCGGATCGAACGACACTCGAACCTACTGAACGGTAGCCCGCCCTATGAAGATCCGAAAGCCGCGCTGGCACGATACGGCCCTGCCCGCGATCGTATGGGGCGCGGACCATACGATCCAGCACGAGAACCAGATTCTCGCGGTAGGTGAAGGTTCATGAACAGACGCGGACGGCTGATTCCGCTGGTAGCGGCGCTCCTGGCGACCGCGGGGTGCAGCGTGTTCTCTTCCGGCCCGCCCGCGCCTCCGCCGCCGCTGGAGCGGACCACGCTGCGCGTCGGTGTGGGCAACGCCATCGACACGGCCCCGCTGCGGATCGCCGTCTCGGCCGGGAAGTTCGGGTCCGCCGGCCTGAACGTGCAGCTCGTCGAACTCGGCGCGGACGACGGGCTCGCGAAGCTGGCCGCCGGCGACCTCGACGTCACCTTCGCCTCCGACATCGCGATGTTCCGCGCCGCGGCCGGCGGGACGGCGTTGCAGCTGCAGGGCGAGGCCTACACGTCCGGCCCCAACACGATGGCCCTGGTCACCCTGCCGGATTCGGACTACACGGTGCCGACGGCGAAGAGGTCGCCGAAGATCGCGGTGAACATGCTCGACGACGTCGGCGCGCTCGTCGCCCGCTCGGTGCTGGGCACCGCGGGCGTCGACGAAGCGAAGATCAAGTTCCAGGCGGTGCCGTTCGACCGGATGCCGCAGGCCCTGCAGGCGGGCGACGCGGACGCCGCGCTGATGATCGAGCCGTACATCACCCGCGCCGAGAAGGACCTCGGCGCGCACATCCTGGCCGACGGCGCCCGCGGGTCGACGCTGGACTTCCCGCTGTCGGGCTACGCGGCGGCCAAGCCGTTCGCGCAGGCCAACCCCCGGACGCTCCAGGCGTTCCGCACCGCGCTGGGCACGGCCCAGGAGAGCGCGACCGACCCGGCGATCGTGCGCGACGCGCTGCCGAAGTTCTCCGACATCGACACGACGACGGCCGCCCTGATCTCGCTCGGCTCGTACCCGGCGTCGCTCAACGGCATCCGGCTGCAGCGCGTCGCCGACCTGATGCACAACTCGGGCCTGCTGGCGAACCGCCTCGACGTCCAGGGCCTGCTCCCCGACCGGACCGGCTACTGACGGTCAGATGTTCTCGCCGGTCTTGATCAGGCACACCGTGCGGGCCGGCGGGCCGGAGTAGCTGAACACCAGGTCGGCGCCTTCGCACTTGTCGTCGCGGCCGTAGCCGGAGAGGATCTCGACCCGCTCCTGCGCTGCCGGGTCGGTGCAGAGGACCTTGCCGATCGTGCTCTCGTCGTCGACGTCACGCAGGCAGTCGCCGGCCTTGACGTTCAGGGCCAGGCACAGCGTGCGGCCGGAGGCCGAGCCGGAACCGAGCCGGAACCGCACGTAGTCGCCGGAGCCGCACGCGATGCCGCTGCGGTAGGTGTTCTCGACCTTGTACGTCGCATTGTTCGCGCTGCAGCCGACGCGGTGGTAGGCGAGCTTGCCCGCCCCTTCGCGCGTCAGGTACAGGCAGTCGCCGTCGGACGGCGGCCCGCTGCGGTCGGCCCAGTAGATGGCCATCGCGCCGAGCGCGCCCAGGCCCAGCGCGACGACGACGCACGCGACCAGCGTGATCCGCACCTTCGTGGTGAACCAGTGCGGAATCGCCTGCTGCCCCGGAACCGGCGGCATCGGCGCGGACTGCGCGTAGCCCGGCGACCGGAACGGGTTGTCGTCGAACGGCGGTGTGGTCAACGTGCCCTCCAGTGATCCCCTCGGCACCTCGTCCCACCGGCGGACCCGCGAGCGGAGCGGGCCGGAGCGAGGCACGTATAACAGTAGTTGTGACTGATGGCCCGTTGATCGTCCAGTCCGACAAGACCGTGCTCCTGGAGGTCGACCACCCCCAGGCCGATGACGCGCGGGTCGCGATCGCGCCGTTCGCCGAGCTCGAACGCGCACCCGAGCACGTCCACACCTACCGGATCACGCCTCTGGCCTTGTGGAACGCGCGCGCCGCCGGCCACGACGCCGAGCAGGTCGTCGACGCGCTGACGACGTACTCGCGCTTCCCGGTGCCGCAGCCGCTGCTGATCGACGTCGTCGACGTCATGGGCCGGTTCGGGCGGCTGCAGATCGCCAACCACCCGGCGCACGGGCTGGTGATGTCGACCACCGACCGCGCGGTGCTGGCCGAGGTCGTCCGGAACAAGAAGATCAGCCCGATGCTGGGCGCCCGGATCGACGAGGACACCGTCATCGTGCACCCGTCCGAGCGCGGGCGGCTGAAGCAGGCGCTGCTGAAGGTCGGCTGGCCGGCCGAGGACCTGGCCGGGTACGTCGACGGCGAAGCCCACCCGATCGCGCTGGACGAGCAGGACTGGCACCTGCGCGACTACCAGCGGATGGCCGCCGAGGCGTTCTGGGCGGGCGGCTCCGGCGTCGTCGTGCTGCCGTGCGGCGCCGGCAAGACGCTGGTCGGCGCGGCGGCGATGGCCCGCGCCCAGGCGACGACCCTGATCCTGGTGACGAACACGGTCGCCGGCCGGCAGTGGAAGCGCGAGCTGATCGCGCGGACGTCGCTGACCGAGGAGGAGATCGGCGAGTACTCCGGCGAGAAGAAGGAGATCCGGCCGGTCACGATCGCGACGTACCAGGTGATCACCCGCAAGACCAAGGGCGAGTACAAGCACCTGGAGCTGTTCGACTCCCGCGACTGGGGCCTGGTCGTCTACGACGAGGTCCACCTGCTCCCGGCCCCGGTGTTCCGGATGACGGCGGACCTGCAGTCCCGCCGCCGCCTGGGCCTGACGGCCACCCTGGTCCGCGAGGACGGCCGCGAGGGCGACGTGTTCTCCCTGATCGGGCCCAAGCGCTACGACGTCCCGTGGCGCGACATCGAGGCCCAGGGCTGGATCGCCCCGGCGGAGTGCACGGAGGTCCGCGTCACGCTGACGGACGCGGAGCGCCTCGAGTACGCCACGGCCGAGGCCGACGAGCGCTACAAGCTGGCGGCGACGGCGTTGACGAAGACCCCGGTGATCAAGTCGATCGTGGCCAAGCACGCGGGCGAGCCGACCCTGGTGATCGGCGCGTACCTGGACCAGCTGGAGATGCTCGGCGACGAGCTCGACGCCCCGGTGATCCAGGGTGCGACCCGCAACAAGGAGCGCGAGGAGCTGTTCGACAAGTTCCGCCGCGGCGAGATCCGCACGCTGGTCGTGTCGAAGGTGGCGAACTTCTCGATCGACCTGCCGGAGGCATCGGTGGCGATCCAGATCTCGGGCACGTTCGGCTCCCGCCAGGAGGAGGCCCAGCGGCTGGGCCGCTTGCTCCGCCCGAAGGGCGACGGACGGCAGGCACACTTCTATTCGATCGTCTCCCGCGACACGGTGGACACGGAGTACGCGGCCCACCGCCAGCGGTTCCTGGCCGAGCAGGGCTACGCGTACCACATCGTGGACGCGGACGACCTGCTCAGGCCGCTGTGAGCCGGTAGGCGCCCAGGTCAGGAGCGCACCCTTACCCGGCGTCTCCCACCGCCATCAAAAAAACCTCAACCGCCTTGGCCAGCGGAAACGGTCAGTTCGAGCTATCCGCCGGTTCGGAAGCCGGAGCACCAGCCGGGGCTCCCGCGCCTCACGGCTGCCGTGCAGCCGGATGCGGACCTTGGCGAGCGCCTGCCCGGCGTAGTCGGACACCAGCGGGTCGTCGGGGCGCAGCAGGTCCACCGCCGCCTCGTGTCGGTTGCGCCACCCCTTCGGCGCAGTGGCGTGTCTCAGCAACATCTTGCGTCACACGTGCATCAACAAGCCCCTGACCTGCATGTTTGTTGATTCACTCGAACGGATGAGCGGCCGAAACGCTGGAAATTGTCGGACCCTCGAACTACTGTTCGAGATGCAGGAATCGAACACAAGTTCGAGGGGACGTCCATGACGATCGCACCGCTCCGCCCCGGTACGCCCGCGCCGCCGGTCCAGACCCTCCCACCGGGGTCGTGGCACGGCCGGCTGTGGGTGTCCGACCTGCCGCTGACGCGGCCCGAGCGCTACCTCGGCTGCGTGGCCGAGTTCGAGCGATCGGGCCTGTGGCCGGTGCTGATCCCCCACGACCAGCGCTTCGCGGCGAACGGCGAGGACTGGATCGACGACCGAGGCCGCCTGGCCCCGGCGGGCCACCGAGTGGCCACAGCGGACCCGGCGGCAGCACTGTCCCGCTGGTGGGACAGCTCCTGTTGCGACGGCGCGTGCCTCCGTCCGTTCGGAGCTCGCTTCCCAGGCTTGGCGAAGCGCAGCCCGCGCAGGTCCGACCCACTGGCCGAGGCGGGCAACACGGGTTCGATCCTGGCCACGCGCGCACCCCACAGGCTGGGCTTGGTCCAGACCGAGCGCCCGGCCGACATCCCGGCGCTGCTGGGCTGGACGGGCATGATCAAGTGCACGGACCAGGTGGCCGAGCTGTCGGCGGTGCTGAGGAGCTGGGAGGACCGCTTCGGGGCAACGCTGGTGGTCCTGGGGTTCGACGCAATGGAGCTTTCGGTGGCGGCCCCACCGAGAAACCAGGCCCGCGCACTGACGGTGGCGGCGGAGCACCGGGCATTCAGCTTGCCGACGTTCGCGGGGCAGCCGGGGAATCTCCGGGAGTACGCATCAGGCCTGGTCCAGTCACGGCACTGGAGGTTTTCCTGGGCTTGACGGGTTGGGTCGCGCGGCCAGGCCAGCCGGGGACCGGGGCTGGGGCCGCGGCTGGCCGGTCGCGGGCAAGGGTTGCGCCGTTCAACCGACCGGACGGCACCCCCGCCCGGCGGCGAGTGGCCGAGGGGCGCGTGGCCGGGGCTGTAGCCGGGCGCGGGCGAGGTTGCGCCCGCGCCGCCGCCGGGCGGCGCTCCCGCCCGGCGGCGAGCGGCCGCCAGGCCGCAAAGCCGCCCACCCAAAGAAGCCGGGAGGTCATCCCGTCGCCTGAGGCCGTCAAATCACTTTGAGCCAGGCCCGCAACCACCTCACCAAGCCTAGGCCGAAAACCCAAGCTTGCGGGCCTGGCTCAAAGTGATAGGCCTCGCCCAGGCGACGGGATGACCACCCGGCGACCCCAACACAAAGGCGAGCCAGGAAGCACCCCCGAGCTCATCCCAGAGCCTGCCCGTCCGGCGAGGACAACCCTCGCACACAGCCGGAACAAGACGAGCGTCCACAAACCTGGGTCACCTGTCCCAACCCCCAGCCCGCCCGTCCGATCAAGCCCGCGTTTGGCGCATCGAACGACCGGGAACCACCCGCCCAGACGGAAGGGCGGTGAGCACGATCGCCGAGATCCGGATCGGGACCTCCGGGTGGCGCTATCCCCCGTGGCGCGGGGTTTTCTACCCACCCGGGCTCGCGCAGCGGCGGGAACTCGAATACCTCTCGCGGCGGATGAACGCCGTCGAAATCAACGGCTCCTTCTACTCCCTGCAACGCCCCGAGCGCTATCGCGCCTGGTTCGACGAAACTCCCGACGACTTCCTCTTCGCCGTCAAGGGTGGGCGCTTCATCACCCACATGAAGCAACTCCGCGACGTCGAAACCGCGCTCGCGAACTTCTACGCCTCCGGCGTCCTCGCCCTCGGTGCGAAGCTCGGCCCCTTCCTCTGGCAGCTTCCGCCGCGGCTCTCCTTCGATCCCGATCGGCTCGAGAACTTCTTCGCCCTGCTTCCCCGCACCACCACCGATGCCGCCCAGCTCGCCACGAAGCACGACGACAAGCTCAAAGGCACGCCCTACCTCGAAGCCGGCGGCCGAAAATGCCTCAAGCACGCCCTCGAAGTCCGGCATCCCAGCTTCGCCGAGCCCGCCGCCAAAAAGCTGCTCGAACAACACGGCATCGCCCTCGTCGTCGCCGATACCGCCGGCAAGTGGCCGTTCCTCGAAGACCAGACCGCCGATTTCGCGTACGTCCGGCTGCACGGCGACGAAGAACTCTACGTCAGCGGCTACTCCGACCGGGCCCTGCGCAAATGGGCCGAAAAGATCCGGGCCTGGCACGACGGCGGACGTCGGGACGTGCACGTCTACTTCGACAACGACGTCGAAGTCGAGGCTCCCCGGAACGCCGAATGCCTCGCCGACCTGCTCGGGGTGGCACCGATCACGAGACAGTGAGTGGACAGTGAGCGCCGCCCCGTTGAATCAACCCCGCGGGCCGGACGGCTTGCGTGCTGCCACTGGGGGTCGGCACGTGCGCCGTCCGGACCCGAAGATTCAGGCGCCCACCACCACCAGCGCCGCCAGCTTGGCGCGGACGTCGTCCGCGTCCGGGTGACCCAGCTCCGTCAGCAGGCGCACCGAGCGGAGCCAGCACTCGCGGGCCAGCGCCGCGTCGCCGTGACGCAGGTGGATCGTGCCCAGCTGGGCCAGGACGTCCGCCGCCTCGTACTGCTCGTCCATCGCGAAGAACATCGCCACCGAGTCGCGGATGCACGCGATGCCTTCGTCGAACCGGCCGAGGCCGATCAGGGCCAGGCCGCGCGTGTGCTGGGTGAACCGCGTGTCCACCGGACGCCCGTCCGGGTCCAGGATCGCCAGCGCCGCGTCGGCCAAGCGCAGCGCCTGCTCGTGATCGCCCATCGACGTGCAGATGTCGCCCAGCGCCCGCAGCACGCTCGCCTCGAAGTGCCCGAGCCCCAGCTCGCGGACGATCTCCAGCGCCTGCACGCCGTGCTCGTACGCCCAGGCGCAGTCTTCGAGGTTGTGCGCCGCCATCGCCAGGTTGTACTGGGCCCGCGCCTCACCCTCGCGCGCTCCGAGCTCACGCTGGATCGCGAGCACCTGCTCCAGGTACCGCCGGGATTCCGCGTACTGCCGGGCGACGCCGTTGACGACGCCGAGCCCGCTCAGGATCCCGGCCTCGCCCGGCCGGTGGCCGCTCGCCCGCGCGGCTTCGAGCGCCACCGCGAACACCGACCGCCAGTCGTCGAGCCGCGAGCGCGTCACGAAGTAGCTCTGCAGCAGCCACGCCAGTTTCCAGCAGACGTCGTCGCGGCCCCGGCGCCGCGCCAGGTGCACCGCCGCGATGAGATTGCCGTTTTCCTCGCCGAACCAGTCCAGCGCCTCGCGGTACTCGGAGAACGGAAGGCCGCCTTCGAGGTCTGCGAGCTCCAGCAGCCGGTAGTAGCGCTCGGGCCGCATCCGTCGTGACGCGTTCAGCGCCGATGCCAGGTACCAGCCCAGCAACCGGTCCAGAGCAGCGTCGCGCTCCGAAGCCGAATCGACCTGCGAAGCCGCGTACGCCCGGATGAGGTCGTGGAACTGGTAGCGGCCCGGGCGTGGCTGGGCGAGCAGGTGCGCGGCGGCCAGGGTTTCGAGCATCGGGCGAGTCTCGGCGACGTCGAGCCCGGCGACCGCGGCCGCCGCCGGCGCGGTGAAGTCGACGCCGGTGTGCAGCCCGAGCAGCCGCAGCAGCCGCGCCGTCGACGGCGCCAATGCCTGGTAAGAGTACGAAAAAACCGACCGGATGTTGGTTCCTTCGCCGTCGGCGAGGTCGAACGAACCGAGCAGGTCGCTGTCGAGGGAATCGACGAATTCGTCGAGCGGCAGGTCGGGGAACTGCGCCGCGCGCACGGCGAGGATCCGGATCGCCAGCGGCAGCCCGCCGCAGTAGCGCACGAACCGTTCGGCCGCCGCCGGATCGCGGGCGACCCGGTCGTGGCCGATCGTCGCCGCCAGCAGCGCGACGGCGTCCTCGTCGCCGAGCTCCTCCAGCGCGATCCGGCGCGCGCCGTGCGTCGCGACCAGCGCGCGCAGCTGCCAGCGGCTGGTGATCACGACCAGGCAGCCCGGCCCGGGCAGCAGCGGGCTCACCTGCTCGGTGCGGTTGGCGTTGTCGAGCACGACCAGCAGCCGCCGTCCCGCGGTGTGCGTCCGCCAGCTCGCCGCGCGGCCGTCGAGGTCGCCGGGGATCTGGTCGCACGGGACGCCGAGCGCGGTGAGCACGGCCTCCAGCGCCGCCGACGGCTCGACCAGCTCGCCGGGGCCGTAGCCGCGCAGGTTGAGGTACACCTGCCCGCCGGGGAACCGGCCGGCGATCTCGTGCGCGAAGTGCACGGCCAGGGTCGTCTTGCCGATGCCGCCCATGCCTTCGACGGACGCGATCGGCGTCGACGCGCCGGCGTCGACCGCCTCCGGCAGCAGCGCGTGCAGTGCCTTGAGGTCGCCCTCGCGTCCGGAGAAGGTCCGCAGGTCGGCGGGCAGCTGGTGCGGCACCTGCGGTTCGACGCCGGGCCGGTAGCGCACCGGGTCGCCGCCGTCGGCGCCGGTCAGGATCGCCTGCCGGGTGCGCTGCAGCGACGGCCCGGGGTCGAGCCCGAGCTCGTCGGCCAGCACGCCGCTGATCCGGCGGTACACCTCCAGCGCCTCGGCCTGACGGCCCGACCGGTACAGCGCGATCATCAGCTGCTCGTGCAGCCGCTCCCGCAGCGGGTTCTCCCTGGTCAGCCGGGCGAGCTCGGGGACGACGGTGCCGTACTCGCCGACTTCGACCAGCGCGTCCGCCCACTGCTCGCGCACGCGCAGCCGTTCCTCGGCCAGCTGGCCGGCTTCGTCGCGGTGCAGTGCGTCGGACTCGACGTTCAGCAGCGCCGGGCCGCGCCACTGCGCGAGCGCTTCGGCGAACAGCGCGGCCGCCCGGCGGCTGTCGCCGCGGTCCATCGCCGCCTTGCCGCGGACGGCGAGCGCGCGGAACCGGGTCAGGTCGAGCAGGTCGTCGTCGAGCTCGATCAGGTAGCCGCCGCTCTCGGTGCGGATGGCGACCTGGTCGCCGAGCGCCCGGCGCAGGCGGAGCACGTACGTCTGGAGCGCGCCCTTGGAGCGGCGGCGGTCGTCGTTCCACAGCCAGCGGCCGAGCTCGTCGACCGGCACGACCCGGTTCGCGCGCAGCAGAAGGCCGGCCAGCACGATCAGCGGCCGGCTGCCCCCGAGCGGTACCGGGCGGCCGTCGGCCGTGACCTCGGCCGGACCCAGTACGCGGAAATCGAGGACCACGAAGTTCATTCTTGCCGGAAACGCGCAGTTCGGCACCTGTTTGCGAGACGCGGCACGGTGGCATGATCGGCCTCGATGAAGGTCTACGCGATCCCCCTGCGCACCCGGTTCCGCGGCATCACCGTCCGTGAGGGCGTGCTGCTGCACGGCCCGGCGGGCTGGGGCGAGTTCTGCCCGTTCGCCGACTACTCCGACGCCGAGAGCGTGCCGTGGCTGCACGCGGCGGTGGAGGCGACCGACGCCGGCTGGCCCGCGCCGGTCCGCGACCGGATCGAGGTGAACACGACGGTGCCGGTGGTCGATCCCGCGAAAGCGCACGAACTGGTCCGCGCGTCCGGCTGCCGCACGGCGAAGGTGAAGGTCGCCGACCCGCGCGTCTCCCTGGCCGACGACTGCGCCCGGGTGGAGGCGGTCCGCGACGCGCTCGGCCCCGGCGGGGCGATCCGCGTCGACGCCAACATGGCGTGGGACGTCGACACGGCGGTGCGCGCGATCGCGGACCTCGACAAGGCGGCGGGCGGGCTGGAGTACGCGGAGCAGCCGTGCCCGTCGATCGAGGACCTGGCCGCGGTCCGGCGCCGGGTGGCCGTCCGGATCGCGGCCGACGAGTCGATCCGCCGCGCGGAGGACCCGCTGAAGGTGGCGGTCGCCGGAGCGGCGGACATCGCGGTGCTGAAGGTCGCGCCGCTGGGAGGCGTCCGGCGGGCGCTGGAGGTCGCCGAGGCGTGCGGGCTGCCGTGCGTGGTGTCGTCGGCGGTGGAGACGAGCGTGGGTCTGGCGGCCGGGCTGGCGCTGGCCGGCGCGCTGCCGTCGCTGGAATTCGCATGTGGACTCGGGACGCTTTCGTTGCTGGAGGGGGACGTCTGCGCGGAGCCACTGTCCCCTGTGGACGGTTACCTACCAGTCCCGCGGGTCGCCCCGCACCCCACGGACGCATACCCGGCACCGCCCGGGGTCGCGGCGGCGTGGGAAGCGCGCCTGACGCGGGTCCGCCAGCTGTCGTGAGTGGTAAGGAGGGTTAGAACCCGCCTTTCCACTCACGACCCCGAGGGCAAGTTCAGGGTCGGGGTCGGGGCCGTTCCCGATGTGGCCGGGGGTGCCCGGGAGCCACTATTGAGCCATGACGAACAGCGTGTACACCCCGGAAACCGCCAAGAAGCTCCGCCGCAGCCGGACCGACAAGATGCTCACCGGCGTCTGCGGCGGCTGGGCCACCTACCTCGGCATCGACGCCAACGTCCTGCGGATCGGCATGGTCGCCGCCGTGTTCCTCTCGGTCGGGATCGCCATTCCGGTCTACGTCGCCGCCGCCATCCTGACCCCCGAAGAGGACTCCTGAACGCGGGCGGGCGCGGGCTCGCAGGGGAAGCCCGCGCCCGCCGGACGCCGGGGGCGCGCTGAACAGACCCGCGCGGGGGCGCGGGTCGACCGGACACAACCCGCGCGGGGGCGTGGGTGACCGGACAACTCGCGTGGGGAGCGCGGGTCGGGGGAATGCCGCCGTCGGGGGACGCGGCAGGCACCAACGAACGGCCCGGACGCCAGGGGACGTCCGGGCCGTTCGGCGTACCGGGCTCGGCCGAGCGGCCGAAAACCGCACCGCGGATCCCGCTCGAGGGGCTAGGGTTCGCGCTCGTGGATCACGGAAACACCGCCGCGAAGGTCGTCGTCGGGATCTTGGGCGGGTTGTACCTGATCGCCGGGCTGGGGCTGACCGCTTTTGCCGGCTATGCCGTGCTGTCCTCCGGTGACACCGGCGGGGTGAAGGCCGCCCGGACCGTGCTCTACACCGCCGCGGCGCTGGCGATCTGGGTCATGCTCACCGGCATCGGCGCCATCGTCGTCGGCCTGGAAGCCGACCGGAAGAGCACCGCCTGGCTCGGGGGCCTGGGCGTGCTCGCTCTCGGGGTCGTGATCGTCGGCGCCTACGCCGTCTGGTTCTTCACCAAGCCGTAGAAAGAGCCCGGCCCGCCGAAGCGGACCGGGCTCTTTTCGAGCGTGGCTCAGAAGTCCATGCCACCCATGCCACCGGACGGGTCGGCGGGAGCGGCCGAAGCCTTCTCCGGCTTGTCCGCCACGACGGCCTCGGTGGTCAGGAACAGCGCCGCGATGGACGCGGCGTTCTGCAGCGCGGAGCGGGTGACCTTCGTCGGGTCCGGCACGCCGGCGGCGAGCAGGTCCTCGTAGACACCCGTGGCGGCGTTGAGGCCGTGACCCTGCGGCAGGCCCTTGACCTTCTCCACCACGACGCCGCCCTCGAGGCCGGCGTTGATCGCGATCTGCTTGAGCGGGGCCTCGACGGCCACCTTGACGATGTTGGCGCCAGTGGCCTCGTCGCCCTCGAGCTTCAGGCCCGCGAACGCGGCCTCGGCGGCCTGGATCAGGGCCACGCCACCACCGGCGACGATGCCCTCTTCCACGGCGGCCTTCGCGTTGCGCACCGCGTCCTCGATGCGGTGCTTGCGCTCCTTGAGCTCGACCTCGGTCGCGGCGCCGGCCTTGATGACGGCCACGCCGCCGGCCAGCTTCGCGAGCCGCTCCTGCAGCTTCTCGCGGTCGTAGTCCGAGTCCGAGTTCTCGATCTCGGCGCGGATCTGGTTGACGCGACCCTGGATCTGGTCGGCGTCGCCCGCACCCTCGACGATGGTCGTCTCGTCCTTGGTGATGACGGCCTTGCGGGCCTTGCCCAGCAGGGACAGGTCCGCGTTCTCCAGCTTGAGGCCGACGTCCTCGGAGATGACCTGGCCACCGGTCAGGATCGCGATGTCCTGCAGGATCGCCTTGCGGCGGTCACCGAAGCCCGGGGCCTTGACGGCGACGGACTTGAAGGTGCCGCGCATCTTGTTGACGATCAGGGTGGCCAGCGCCTCGCCCTCGACGTCCTCGGCGATGATCAGCAGCGGCTTGCCGGACTGGATGACCTTCTCCAGCAGCGGCAGCACGTCCTTGACGGTGGAGATCTTGGAGCCGAAGAGGAGGATGTACGGGTCCTCGAGCTCGGCTTCCTGACGCTCCGGGTCGGTCACGAAGTAACCGGAGATGTAGCCCTTGTCGAAGCGCATGCCCTCGGTGAGCTCGAGCTCGAGACCGAAGGTGTTGCTCTCCTCGACGGTGACGACGCCTTCCTTGCCGACCTTGTCCAGCGCCTCGGCGATCAGCTCGCCGATGGTGCGGTCCGCGGCCGAGATCGAGGCGGTAGCAGCGATCTGCTCCTTGGTCTCGATCTGCACGGCGGCCTTGTGCAGCTGCTCGGTGACGGCCTCGACGGCCGCCTCGATGCCACGCTTGAGGGAGATGGGGTCGGCGCCGGCGGCGACGTTGCGCAGCCCCTCGCGGACGAGGGCCTGGGCGAGCACGGTGGCGGTGGTGGTGCCGTCACCCGCGACGTCGTCGGTCTTCTTGGCGACCTCCTTGACGAGCTCGGCCCCGATCTTCTCCCACGGGTCCTCGAGCTCGATCTCCTTGGCGATGGAGACACCGTCGTTGGTGATGGTCGGCGCGCCCCACTTCTTTTCGAGCACGACGTTCCGGCCCCGCGGGCCGAGGGTCACCTTGACGGCTTCGGCGAGGGTGTTCAAGCCGCGCTCGAGACCGCGGCGGGCGTCCTCGTCGAACGCGATCAGTTTGGCCATTGCGGTGTGGTCCTCCGGTATTGGGCGCCACCGCCGCGCTGGGTACTTGCAGCGGCGGCAGCAGGACTCTTTCCTCGGCCAGGCTCGGTGCCCGCGACGGACGACTGGACCCGGGTGGGGGTCAGCCTCACCGTCCCGACCTTTGGCACTCGACGGCGTCGAGTGCCAAGTTCGTGTTTAGCACTCTCGGGGGGAGAGTGCAAGAAACCCAGCTCAGCGTCGCACGATCAGGAGCTCGGCTTGATGGAGATCGACGTCGGGGGCGCGTTCAGCGACGAAGGCGCGTTCGTCGACGAGCCGCCGTCGGGGCCGACCGGGATGTTCGGCGCGGGCGTCTGGCCGCCCCCACCGCTGCCGCTGTCACTGAAGAGGAAGATCGCGCCGACGACCAGGCCGGCCACCACGACCAGGCCCAGCACAACGAAGAGCCACTTCTTGCCGCCGCCGCTCTTCGGCTGCTCGAACGCGCCGGCGCCGCCCGCGGGCATCGGCGGGCGCAGCCGCATCGGGTCCTGGCCGTAACCCGGCGGGGGCATGCCCGGCTGCTGGGGGTAGCCGTACCCGGGCGGCGGGCCCTGGGGTGGCATCCCCTGCGGCGGCATCCCCTGCTGCTGCGGGTACCCGTAGCCGGGCGGCGGGCCCTGCGGCGGCATCCCCGGCGGCGGACCCTGCGGCCCACCCGGACCACCCGGCCCGTGCGGCCCCTGGCCGTAGCCGGGCTGCTGTTGTCCTCCGTACGGGTGCACGGGGGCCCCCTCTCCCTGCGGTGCGCTGTTCTGGTGCGGCCCCTGTTGTACCTGACCAGGGCGCTGCGGCGCGGGGATTCCGCCCGAATGGGACCCGGGCGGTCCCGGCGGGGTGTCCGACGTGGCGAGGGGGCCGAGCGCGCGGCGGGCGGCCGCGACCATCTCGACGCAGCTGGGGTAGCGGTCGGCCGGGTTCTTGGCCATGCCGCGCCGGATCACCTCGTCGATCGCCGGCGGCAGCGCGACGGCGCGGGAGATCGCCGGCGGCTCGCCGTTGAGGTGGCCCTTGATCACCGTCGGGACGTCACCCTTGAACGGCGGGCTGCCGGTGAGGCAGGCGTAGAGGACGCACGTCAGCGCGTACTGGTCGGTGCGCCCGTCCAGCGGCTCCCCGCGCAGGTGCTCGGGGGCCGCGTAGGTGGGCGAGCCGAGGAAGTCGCCGCCGCGCGTCCGGTGCCCGGTCGCGCCGCGCCGGGTCAGCCCGAAGTCGGCGACGTACACGTGCTCGCGCGAGGTCTCCTTCTTCGTCACCAGCACGTTCGCCGGCTTGACGTCGAGGTGGACCAGACCACGGTTGTGCAGCGTGTCGAGGGCGTCGGCGACCTGGTCGAGCATCGTCAGTGCGCGCGCGGGGGCGATCGGGCCGCCGGAGATCAACCCGGCGAGATCGCCGCCGTCGACCATGCGCATGGCGATGTAGAGCATGCCGTCGAGCTCGCCGAAGTCGTACAGCGGCACGACGTTGGCGTGGTCGATCGCGGACGTGTTGCGCGCCTCGTCGACGAACCGTTCGCGGAACTCGGCGTCGGCCCCGAGGTGGTCACCGATGACCTTCAGGGCCACCTTGCGGCCGAGCCGCACGTCCGTGGCCTTGTAGGTCACGCTCATGCCGCCTTTGCCGAGCACCCCGTCGATGCGGTAGTTGCCCAGCCGGCGACCGGTGAGGTCCCCCGACACATCGCCTGTCACGCCCGCAGCCTAACGCCCCTGGTTCGGCGCCTGCCGGGGGTTCACCGATCACCCGACGGGCGTGTTACGAAACCTTTCGGACGTCGGCTGCCTGGCTACGGCCGTCCCGGCCCGACTGCACTTCGAACTCGACGCGGTCGCCTTCGTCCAGAGTGCGGAATCCTTCGGACTGGATGGCCGAATAGTGGACGAACACGTCCGGCCCCTCCGTGGATTCGATGAACCCGTAGCCCTTTTCCGAGTTGAACCATTTGACGGTGCCGACAGCCACGGCGCCCTCCCTCAGCACAAAGGATCCGCTGGCCCGAGCGGAGGCCAGCGGCGGAAGTGCCAATCACGCTACCGGAATTATTCCCCTCGGCAATGGGCAATTCGTCCGAAGATCACGAACCCGAAAGGCGTCTGTTCCGCGCGTGCACGAGCACCGTCCCGGGCCCGGCGAAGTCGAGGGCGAGCCCTTCGCCGGTGCGCAACGACTGCGGCCCACCCGGATCGAGGGCCCGCAACCGGCACTGGACGGTGTCGGGGTAGGCCAGCAGGTAGTCCGGCCGGACCGTGACGAGCTCGCCCTGGCCGAGCTCGAACGCGTCCACCGGGCCGGGCGCGGCCAGCACCAGCGGCCCGGTTCCGCTGTAGTGCTCGAGAAACCCCGAATCGGCGCCGAAGAGCTGCTGCAGCGGGCCCCAGCCGGTGTCGTGCCGGACCGACGACGGCCGCACCAGGACCGCGTCGCGGTGCACCGACCAGCCCGTGCCGCCGCCGACGTCGAGCGGGTAGACGTCGCCGGGGCGCAGCGGCGCGAAGTCGATCCAGCCGCCGTCGGAGGGCGCGGTGTAGACGAACACCGCGCTCTTGCCCGTGCGGGCACCGGCTCGGCCGGCCGGCGCCTCGGAGACGCCGAACCGGCTGGCGAGCAGGGTTTCCGGCGCGGCGCGGACGGCCTCGCCCGGGTCCAGCAGGACGCGGGCGACCCCGAAGCCGGGCGTGTGCCGGGTCTGGACGCGCATCAGCGAGACGGGACGTGGGAGACGATCCAGCTGATCAGCGCGGACGGGTTGCGCGTCTGCGTCATGATCTGGCCGGGACCGACGAAGTCGAACACCAGGCCTTCGCCGCTCTTCATCGACTGGATGATGCCCTGCGCGACCTTCCGGATCTGGTACTGCACGGTGTCGGCGTAGGCGACGACGTGCCCGGTGTCGATGGTCACCATCTCGCCCTGCTGCAGCGTGATTGTCTCGACCGCGCCGTAGCAGGACACGAGCAGCTGGCCCTGGCCGGTGGCGTGGGTCAGGAAGCCGCCTTCGCCGCCCATCAGGTTCTTCATCCCGCCCCACTTGGTCTCGGTCTGGACGCCGTGCGACGACGCGAGCCAGCAGCCGCGGGTGACGGCCCAGCCGGTGCGGCCGTCGAGGGTGATCACCTGGATGTCGCCGGGCAGGTTGGCGGCGACGTCGACCCAGCCGCCGTTCGGCGGGGCGGTGAAGGTGGAGATGAAGAAGGACTCGCCGGAGAGGAACGCGCGGCCGAGCCCCTTCATGATCCCGCCCTGGGCCTGCGACTGCACCTGCACGCCGTAGCTGGTCGCCATCATCGCGCCGGACTCGACCTGGCACGGCTCGCCGGGCGCCAGCATCAGCCGGGCGACGGCGAACGAAGGCTGTTGACGGATTCCGACCTGCATGCGTACTCCCCATCGGCGTGCCTGTGACGGGGCAGAGTCTTGCACGCCCGCCGATGGCGGGGAGGATGGTCCGGTGATCTCCGTCGACGACTACCGCGACCGCGTCGCCGCGCTCCTCGGCACGGCCCCCGCGACCACGCTGCCCCTCGCCGCCGCGGCCGGCCTCGTCCTGGCCGAAGACGTGCGCGCCGGCGTCTCGCTGCCGCCCTTCGACAACTCCGCGATGGACGGCTACGCGGTCCGCGCGGCCGACGTCACCACCGCCCCGGTGACCCTGCCGGTCGCCGACGACATCCCGGCGGGCCGGGTCGACGTCCGGCCCCTGGAGCCGGGCACCGCGCACCGGATCATGACCGGCGCGCCGCTGCCCCCGGGCGCGGACGCCGTCGTGATGGTCGAGGACACCGACGGCGGCACGGCGCAGGTGACCATCTCGGCGCCCGCTCGCGAGGGCGCGCACATCCGCCGCTCCGGCGAGGACGTCGTCGACGGCGACATCGCCCTGCACGCCGGAACCGTGCTGGGCCACTCGCAGCTGGGCCTCGCGGCCGCGGTCGGCCTCGCCGAGGTGCGGGTGCACCGGCCGCTGCGGGTGGTGGTGGCCTCGACCGGCACCGAGCTGATCGACGCGCCCGCCCCGCTGCGCCACGGCCAGATCTACGAGTCCAACAGCGTGATGCTCGCCGCGGCGATCCGCGGCCTCGGCTGCGAGGTCGAGGTGGTCCGCAGCGTCGTCGACGACGTCGAGGAGTTCCGCAAGGTCATCGAGCCGAAGCTGGCGGGCGCCGACCTGCTGGTCACCTCCGGTGGCGTCAGCGCGGGCGCGTACGAAGTGGTGAAGGACGCCCTGACCGGCCAGGGCGTCGAGTTCGCGAAGATCGCCATGCAGCCGGGCGGGCCGCAGGGCAGCGGGCGCTGGCACGACGTGCCCGTGGTGGCGCTGCCCGGCAACCCGGTCAGCGTGCTGGTGTCCTTCGAGGCGTTCCTGCGCCCGGCGATCCTGACCGCGCTCGGCCACACCGACGTCTCGCGGCGGCGGGTGCGGGCCCGGCTGACCGAGGCGATGACTTCGCCGTCCGGGCGCCGCCAGTACCGCCGGGGCGTGTTCACCCCGTCCGACCGGGAGGTCACCGGCATCGTCGGCCCGCGCGGCGGCCCGGGCTCGCACCTGCTGGCCGCGTTCACCCAGGCCAACTGCCTGATCGTGCTCCCGGAGGACGTCACATCGGCTGGGGAAGGGGAAGAGGTGGACGTGCTGCTGCTCTAACCGGGAAGTCCCGCAGCTTCCAGTAGGGCGCGAGCAGCGGCAGCGCGAGGATCGAAATCCCCGCGGCCACCCACAGCGTCGCGCGGATGCCGAGCGCCTCGCCCAGCACGCCGCCGAGGACGCCGGCCACCGGGATCGACCCGTAGTTGACGATCGACATGCTGGAGTTGACCCGGCTGAACAGCTCGGGCGGGCAGTACTGCTGCCGGAACGTCGTGACCAGCACGTTGCCGGCGACGACCCCGGCGCACACCCCGAACAGCGCGAGCCCGAACGGCACCAGGCCCCAGCCGGGGCCGCTCAACGGCCCGAGCAACAGCATCGGTGCCGCGAAGGCCTCGCACAGGAGCCACGCGCGCACGGCGCCGAGGCGCGCGGCGAGCCGTCCGGCCCCGGCCGCGCCGAGCACCCCGCCGGACGCACCCAGCGCCAGCACCAGCCCCACGAGCCCGGGGGCGGCGCCGAGCGTCCGGGACAGGAACACGATCTGGATGGCGCTGTAGCCGGTGAGCGCGAGGTTCGAGACGGCGCCGAAGGTGATCAGCGACCGCAGGTACCGGTCGCCCGCGACGAACCGCAGGCCCTCGGCGATCTGGGCGCGCAACGGCGTGCGCTCGGCGGGCACGACGGTCTCGCGCGCCCGGATCGCCTTCACGCACAGCACGGAGACCCCGAAGCTGATCGCGTCCGCCAGGACGCCGCTGACCGGGCCGAACGCCTGGGCCAGCAGCCCGGCCAGGCCCGGCCCGCCGACCTGGGTCGCGGATTCGCTGCCCTGGAGCTTCGCGTTGGCTTCGAGCAGTTCGCCATCGCCGACCAGGACCGGGAGGTAGGCCCGGTAGGCGAGCGTGAAGAACACCTTCGCCACCCCGCCGAGCAGGGCGGCGGCCAGCAGGTACGGCATGGTCAGCAGCCCGAAGGCCGCGACGACCGGGACACTGCCGAACACCAGCATCGAGACGACGTTGCACACCTGCATGACCGGGCGCTTCGCCAGCCGGTCGACCCACGCGCCGGCGGGCAGGCCCACGATCAGCCACGGCAGCCAGGCGACCGCCGTCAGCAGCGCGACCTGGAAGGTGCTCGCCTGCAGCGTGACCACGGCGACCAGCGGCAACGCCGTCGTCGCGACCATGCTGCCGAGCATGCTCGTGGTCTCGCCGGTCCAGAGCAGCCGGAAGTCCCGGTTCCCCCAGAGCCCCTTCACGGCTTGCCCAGCGACGCTCGCGCGGCGAAGAAGACCGGGCGGCGCTCGACGCCGTCCCCCGGTTCGGTGCGGTTCTCGAACTCGCTGATCAGGAGGAAGATCCGCTCGTTGAGCTCGTCGAGTTCTTCGCGCGACAGCCGGACCCAGGTGTCGATGCTGAACGGCGCCCCGCGCCACTCCTCCGGGTAGGTCTCGCGGTTCGCGATCCATTCGCGGGCGACCGCCGTCTGGTGGTCGAGCACGAGGACCTCGGCGGCTTCGGCGACCGGGTCGCCCGGGAAGTCGGCCGCGGCCCACCGCAGTGTCCTCGCACTGCGCTTCCACCAGCGTTCTCGCTGGTCACGGGCCAGCTCCGGAGCTTCCTCGACCAGCTTCGCGGCGGCCAGCACCTTCATGTGGTGGCTGACGTTGCCGACCGCCTGGCCGGTCTTCGCCGCGAGCACCGACGCCGTCGCCGGGCCGTCGAGGTGGAGCAGTTCCAGGAGCCGGCGCCGCAGCTGGTGGGACATCGCGGCCAGCACCTTCGAATCCCGGATCTCCCGGATGTCGTCGCTCATGACACACAAGAGTAGTTGTACAAGAGTTCTTGTGCAATGGTGCTTGTGCGTCGCCTCCCGTAAGCTTCGGTCATGGGTTTCGTCGCATGGGTGATCTTCGGCGCGATCGTCGGCTGGGCCGCGAACCTGGTCGTCGGCGGCCGCGAGCGGCGGCGGCAGGGTTGCCTGGTCAGCGTGCTCGTCGGGGTCGTCGGCGCCGCCCTGGGCGGGCTGCTCTACCGGCTCGCGACCGGCCAGGCGAAGACGTTCGACTTCGACTTCCCGAGCTTCGGCGTGGCCATCCTCGGCGCGGTCGTGCTGCTGGCGATCCTGCGGCTCGCGAGCGGTCTGGCCCGGCGTCCGAATGACCGTTGGTAACTTTCGCCGAACGAACGGTGATCAACGAGCCGTTCGCCGCTAAACTGCACCCTCACGCGCATCTCCCGGTGGCCGGGTGCGTGCGCCGTCGGGGGGCGGATGCACCCGGCCCCGGTTCTTCGCCTTCCACGCCTCGATGACGACGTCGACCGCGCGCAGCGGGTCGACGAGCGACGACACAGGCACCTCGTCGATCTCCCGACGCCACGCGCCCAGAAGCTCGCGAAGCCGGGCTTCGGCGGGATCGCGGCGGTCGCTCATCGGTCCTCACAGGTCAGGCGGGGCAGCGCCCCGAACGGCGGCAACTACTCAGTGTCATCGGCGAAATCGACCTTGTGTTACGACGCGGCGATCTTTCCCACCCGTCGCGGTGACCCCCTCCCGGAGGAGTCCGGCAGGGGCGCGCGGACACGCTCACCTGGGGCAGCGGTAGCGTGGGGGCGCCCGTACGCGGCCGCCGGACCCCGGCGCCGACCCGTTCTTCCGACACGAAACCAGGGGACCCGACCATGAGCGGCACCCGGCCGGATTCCGCCGGCAACCCCGTCGCCCACGCCCTCCAGCTCGCCCGCGAGACGCTGCCGCCGATGCACCCCGCCGGTCGCCCGTTCGTGGCGGGCGGCGTCGCCGCGACCCTGCTCGCGCGCCGGTTCTCCAAGCGCCTCGGGGTCCTGGGCGCGCTGACGACGGTGGCCGTGGCCGCGTTCTTCCGCGAGCCGAAGCGGGTCCCGCCGCCGCGTGACGGCGTCGCGCTCGCCTCGGCCGACGGTCTCGTGTCGCTGATCGAGGAAGCCGTCCCGCCCGCCGAGCTCGGCCTGCCGGCCGAGCCGCGGATGCGCGTCTCGGTGTTCCTCTCGGTGTTCGACGTGCACGTCCAGCGCGTGCCGGCGAACGGCGTGATCGAGCGGGTCGCCTACCGGCCGGGCAAGTTCCTGTCCGCGGACCTGGACAAGGCGAGCGACGACAACGAGCGCAACTCCGTGCTCATGCGCACCGAAGACGGCCACGAGCTCGTCGTCGTGCAGATCGCCGGCCTGGTCGCGCGCCGCATCCTCTGCGAGATCCGCGAGGGCGACAAGGTCGCCGCCGCGTCGACGTACGGCATCATCCGGTTCGGCTCGCGGGTCGACCTCTACCTCCCGCCGGGCTCGACGGTGCTGGTCAGCAAGGGCCAGCGCACGATCGGCGGCGAGACGGTCATCGCGGAACTCCCTGCGTCTTCTTCGAAGGGCTGATCGATGGTCCGCGTGACCACCCCGGGCGTCCGGCTGCTGCCGAACGCCATCACCGTGCTGGCGCTGTGCGCGGGCCTGTCGGCCGTGCAGTTCGCGCTGACCAGGAACTACGCCATGGCGATCGCCTCGATCGGCATCGCGGCGGTGCTCGACAGCCTGGACGGCCGGATCGCGCGGCTGCTGGACGCGACGTCGAAGATGGGCGCGGAGCTCGACTCGCTGTCCGACGGCATCTCGTTCGGCGTCGCGCCGGCGCTGGTGATCTACGTCTGGCAGACGGGCGCGGACCGGATCGGCTGGGTGGCGTCGCTGATCTTCGCCGTCTGCATGATCCTGCGGCTGGCCCGGTTCAACACGCTGCTGGACGACACCGAGCAGCCGCCGTACGCGAGCGAGTTCTTCGTCGGCGTCCCGGCGCCCGCGGGCGGCCTGCTGGGGATGCTGCCGCTGGTGGCGTACCTGCAGTGGGGCGAGGGGTGGTGGTCGTCGCAGTACGTCGTGTGGGCGTGGACGGTCGCCATCGCGGCCCTGCTGATCAGCCGCATCCCGACGCTGTCGCTGAAGACGGTCAAGGCCCCGCCGAAGGCGATCGCCCCGCTGCTGCTGGGGGTGGCGCTGCTGGCCGCGGCGATCATCCAGTTCCCGCTGGTCGCGCTGCTCGTGGCGATGGTGCTGTACCTGGCGCACATCCCGTACTCGATCCACCGGCACCGCTGGCTGGCGGCCCACCCGGAGGCCTGGACGGTCCCCCCGAGCGAGCGCCGCGCGATCCGCCGCGCCCGCTCCACCCGCCGCCTCGGCCTGCGCCCGCCGCTGCGCCGCCGCGTCGCGGGCGCGGCCATGCGCGCCGTCCGCCTCCCCCGCGAGACGGTCCGCACCCCCCGCGTCACCTCGGAAAACGGCCAGCGCCGCCGCTCCTGGCGCCAGATCGGCCTCCGCCGCAAATAACGTGTCGCCCCTCCAATCACGCGAGATCGCTCCCCAATCACGCGAGTTACGCCTCCGATCACGCGGGGTACGCCTCCGATCACGCGAGATCCGTGATCGAGGGGTCGACTCGCGTGATCGAAGGGTCGACACGAGGTCCTCGGGGGCGACGGCTCGCTAGGGTGAACGGCGTGAGCCACCCCCAGATCACGCTGACCGTCCGGCACACGCCGTCGGCGCTGGACACCCGCCGCGGCGTCGTCCGGCTGCACCCCGAAGTCCTCGACGCGCTGGGCCTGCGGGCCTGGGACGCCGTCCACCTCACCGGGGCGCGGGTCAGCGCCGCGCTCGCCGCGCCCGCCGACGAGACCGGCGTGCCCGGGGTGGTGCTCACCGACGACGTCACCATGTCGAACCTCGGCGTCACCGAGGGCGCGGAGGTCGTCGTCGCGCCCGCCGACGTCGCGGCCGCCAAGACGGTCACCGTCGCCGGGTCGCGGCTGGCCAGCGTCTCGGTCAGCCCGCACATGCTGCGGCTCGCCCTGATCGGCAAGGTCCTCACCGTCGGCGACGCCGTTTCGCTGCTGCCCCAGGACCTCGCCCCGTCACCGGGGTCGGACCCGGCCGGGCTCCGCGGCCAGCTGTCCCGCGCGATCGGGGCGACCTGGACGAACGAGCTGCTCACCGTCACCGCCACCGAACCGGCCGGCACCGTCGCGGTTGGACCGTCCACAGTGGTCACCTGGCGCGACGGCGCGCAGCCGGCGAAGGAGCCCGCCGCGCCCCGGACGGCGACCGCGCTGGTCCGCACCTCCGCCGTCACCGCGGCCGAGGAGTGGATCGACGCCGAGATCGTCGAAGACGAGGTCGCCGTCACGGTCGAGGAAGCCGCCGTCCCGCTGGCCGACCTGGTCGGTGCCGAGGCCGCCGCGCGCAAGCTCGCCGAGTGGTTCGACCTCGCCTTCCACCGGCCCGAGCTGCTGGCCCGCCTCGGCGCGCCCGCCCACCTCGGCGTCCTGCTGTCCGGCCCCGAAGGCGTCGGCAAGGCGACGCTCGTGCGCTCGGTGGCCCACGACGCCGGGATCGGGATCGTCCCGCTGGCCGCGCCGAACCTCGCGGTGCTGGACCCGAACGTCGCCGTCGCGCGCCTGCGCGAGGCCGTCCGCGCCGCCGAAGGCCCCTCGGTCCTCCTGCTCACCGACGTCGACGCGCTGCTGCCCGCGACGACTCCCCCGCCGGTGGCCACGGTCGTGCTGGAGGAGCTGAGGACCGCGCTGCGGAGGGAGCGGTTCGCCGTCGTCGCGACCACGGCCCGTGCCGAGTCCGCCGACCCGCGGCTGCGTGCCGCCGACCTGCTGGACCGCGAGCTCGGCCTGGCCCTCCCGGACGCGAAAACCCGCCGTGAGCTGCTGAACGTCCTGCTCCGCGACGTCCCGCTCGACGCCGGCATCGACTGCGGCGTCCTCGCCGAGCGGACCCCGGGCTTCGTCGCGGCGGACCTGATTGCGCTGCGCCGGGACGCGGCCCTGCGCGCCGCCCTGCGTCAGCGCGACACCGACGAGCCGCGCATCTCGCAGCAGGACCTGCTGGACGCGCTGGCCACCGTCCGGCCGGTCTCGATGTCCACTTCGGACAACCTGGCCACCGGCGGCCTGACCCTGGACGACGTCGGCAACATGGTCGACGTCAAGCAGTCCCTGACCGAGGCCGTGCTGTGGCCGCTGCGGTACCCGGACTCGTTCGCCCGGCTCGGCGTCGAACCGCCGCGCGGGGTGCTGCTGTACGGGCCGCCCGGCGGTGGCAAGACGTTCCTCGTGCGGGCGCTGGCCGGCACCGGCGCGCTGAACGTCTTCGCGGTCAAGGGCGCCGAGCTGATGGACAAGTGGGTCGGCGAGTCCGAGCGCGCGGTGCGCGAGCTGTTCCGCCGGGCCGCCGAAGCCGCGCCCGCGCTGATCTTCCTGGACGAGATCGACGCGCTGGCCCCGCGCCGCGGCCAGTCGTCCGACTCCGGCGTCGCCGACCGCGTGGTCGCCGCCCTGCTCACCGAGCTCGACGGCGTCGAGCCGATGCGCGAGGTCGTGGTGCTGGGTGCGACGAACCGGCCGGAGCTGGTCGACCCGGCGCTGCTGCGGCCCGGACGGCTCGAGCGCCGCGTCTACGTGCCGCCGCCGGACGCCGAAGCCCGTGCGGCGATCCTTGCGGCCAGCTCGAAGAACACCCCGCTTGCCGAGGACGTCGACCTCGCCGCGGTGGCGTCCACTCTGGACGGTTACTCGGCGGCCGACTGCGCGGCCCTGATCCGCGAAGCGGCGTTGACGGCGATGCGCGAGTCCCTGGAGGCCCGCGAAGTCACCGCGGCCCACCTGGAGACGGCCCGGAAGACGGTCCGGCCGAGCCTCGACCCGGCCCAGCTGGCCACTCTCGAGGCGTACGCGAAGACCCAGGCCGGTGAATGAGCACGTAACTCGCGTGTTCAAACCCGGATCTCGCGTGATTGGGGCCGGAACTCGTGAGTTCCGGCCCCAATCACGCGAGTTACGTGCTCAAGCACGCGAGTTACGGGTCAGCTGCCCTTGTGGCCGGCCTGGTATTCCTTCGTCACGATGACGATCACGCCGGGGCTCGCGCTCTGGATGCCCTCGAAGCGCGGCTCGGCCTTGATGCCGAACTCCTGGGCGAGCTGCTTGGCCGCGGCTTCCTCGTCGGTGCCCGGGCGGTAGAACGCCGTCGTCGTCGGGATGACGCCCTGGGAGTAGTTGCTGACCTCGTTGACGTTCCACCCGGAACCGCGGAAGTCCTCGGCCGCGCGGTCGGCCAGGCCCTTGATCGTCGAGTTGTTGAACACCCGGACGGTCACCCACTTGTTGGAGGCCTGCTGGTCACCACCCGGCTGGCCGGGGCCGGCCGACGTCGGCTGGCCGGGCGCCGGAGACGAGGTCGACGGCGGCGTGGGCGACGAAGACCCGGCCGAAGTCGAAGACGATGCCGGAGCGGAAGCCGAAGACGACGTCGACGGCGGTGCCGAGGACGAGCCCGACGACGTCGGCGAAGTGCCGCTCGGCCCGGCTTCGTTCGAGCCGTCACCCCCGCCCAGCGCGGTGATCCCGCCGATGACGGCGGCGATGATGGCCACCCCGACCAACGCGACGCCCGCGGCCTTCATCGGCCGGGACATTCCGGAAAACACACTCATTTCAGCTCGATCCCCAGTCGCCGGGCGCCTCGCTTGCGCTGGCGGGCGGCACGCGTTTTGCGCAGCCGCTTCACCAGCATCGGGTCGGCTTCGATCGCCTCCGGCTTCTCCAGCAGCTTGTTGAGCAGCTGGTAGTAGCGCGTCGCAGACAAGTCGAAGCGTTCGCGGATGGCGTTCTCCTTCGCCCCGGCGTGTCGC
This sequence comes from Amycolatopsis sp. NPDC004772, assembly GCF_053601215.1. Classification (NCBI taxonomy): domain Bacteria; kingdom Bacillati; phylum Actinomycetota; class Actinomycetes; order Pseudonocardiales; family Pseudonocardiaceae; genus Amycolatopsis; species Amycolatopsis sp. NPDC004772. Next base: position 917 of record NZ_JBSGBK010000049.1, on the reverse strand, counting down.
CACCACTGGCGCTCGAAGGCGAGGATCTCGACCTCGCGTTCGGTCAGGCCGGGCACGGGCTTCGGCGGCGACGGCTGCGGCTCAGCCATCGACTCCGCGGCGTCCATCCGAGTCCCTCTCAATCGGGCGTCATGGCGAATCAGACCTAGCTCTTCCGCGGGCGCCATTCAACCACGGAAGCGGCCGCCGACGTGGGCATCGGCGTCGGCGCGTCACGGTCTGATGCAGGTCTACCAGAGGGGTCCGACTAAACTGGCTCGCCGTGACCATCCACCCCATCGTTATCGCCGGCGAACCCGTGCTGCACCAGCCGACTCGGGAGATCACCGAGTTCGACGAGAAGCTGCGCACGCTCGTGGACGACATGTTCGAGACGATGTACGCCGCCGAGGGCGTCGGCCTCGCGGCCAACCAGATCGGCCTCGATCTGCGGGTGTTCGTCTACGACTGCCCGGACGACGAGGGCGTGCGGCACAAGGGCGTCGTCGTCAACCCGAAGCTCGAGACGTCGGAGATCCCGGAGACCATGCCGGACCCGGACGACGACTGGGAGGGCTGCCTCTCGGCGCCCGGCGAGTCGTACCCGACGGGCCGCGCGAAGTGGGCGAAGGTGACCGGCGCCGACGTCGACGGCAACCCGATCGAGGTCGAGGGCACCGGCTACTTCGCGCGTTGCCTGCAGCACGAGACCGACCACCTGGACGGGTACATCTACCTCGACCGCCTGGTCGGCCGGCACGCGCGCGCCGCGAAGAAGATGCTGAAGTCGAACAAGTGGGGCGTGCCGGGCAACTCCTGGCTGCCGCCGCGCACCCCCGAGGACGACGGCGCCTTGGAGATCCTGGACCGGCCCGATGGCGATGGCGGCGTCGGCGGCTTCGTGATCTCGATCGAGACAGGCGTCAACGGTTCCGGAG